>JAFGJE010000151.1 GCA_016929245.1 Phycisphaerae bacterium | reverse complement strand
TAAGGGTGCCGTGGTTCGCGGAGCGCAGCGGAGCAACCACGCGATTCGAAGAACGTGGTTGCTCCGCTGCGCTCCGCGAACCACGGCACCCTTTTGTTTTTTTTATCTTCTCACAAAAAATACAATTTCACTTTTCCTCGTGAACCGCCTTTGTGAAAATGATATGGTTGGAATTGTGCGCGGCGGGTGGGTTTCGTCGCGGATCGGTATCGCGGTTCCCGTTGAGATTCGGAAGGTTTCGGACATGTCTGACCCCATCGTCATGATCAGCAGTTATCCCCCGCGGCTGTGCGGGATCGGCACGTTTTGCGAAGAGGCACGGGAGTTTATCCAGAAGGCCCATCCCGAACGGGACGTGCTGGTGATCTCCCACACCGACGGCGAGGGCGACGGGGTGTTCCCGATCATCGACACCTCCAACCGAACCTGGTGGAAACCGGTGGCGGAACAGGTTCACAAGCTGCAACCCCACGCCGTGCACATCGAGCACGAGTACGGCCTGTACAACTATTACGACGAGCGCGGGAAATCCGACGGCAACGAGGGACTGCTGAACCTGCTGGAGGCATTAAGCGACGTGCCGACCGTCATGGAGCCGCACACCGTGCACGGGCGATTGACGGACTTCGAGGCGGATTTCATCTTCAAAATGTCCCGGCGGACCAACGTGGTGCTCTTCAAGTGCCATTACCAGAAATGGCGGCTGGACTGGGAATTCCGGGGCCGCGATTGGCCGACTCCGAAAAACATCATGGTCGTGCCCCACGGCGCCCGTTCGGACCGACGCTACAGCCTCGCGGAAGTCGTCCAGTTGCGCGAAGACCTGGGACTCGATAAGGTCGAGCACCTCGCGCCGCACCTGGTGGGATTGATCGGATGGATCCAGTCCAACAAACGGTGGGACATTCTGACCAGCATGTGGGAGAACATCGCGGAGGAAATTCACGAGCGCACCGGCGAGGACTGGGACCTGCTGGCGGCCGGGACGTGGCGCGACCCGAACCACAAACCCGATTACGACAAATACCGCTCCGAAGTGGAACTGCTCGAAAAGAAGCGGCTGGCCCATTACTACGAATTCGTCCCCCGCGGCGACGTGTACTACAAGATGATGGCGGTCTGCGATTTCATCGTCCTGCCCAGCACCGACGAAACGCAGTCCGGAACGCTGGCGCGGATCATCGCGCTGAACAAACCCTACGTCACCACCGCCCCCATGGAGGGACTGACCGCCCAGACGCTGGAGTCCGGCGGCGGGCTGCTGTTCACCACGCGCGAGATGCTCAAACGGCACGTGATCGAACTGGCCTGCAACGAGGAACTGCGCCTGAACATGGGGGAAAATCTCAAGCGGTATCTCGACAACGTCGTGTCCTGGGACGTGGTCGCGGAGCAATACACGCAGGCCTACGATCTGGCGCGGCAGTCCGTACAGACCGGCGCGCCCGTCGAACTGCCCATGGAATTCTGACACGTTCCGTGCAATAACCTGTCCTCCGGAACGATTATATCGTTATGTCATACGCCCGGCGGGATTTCGTTCCCCGGGGTTTTTCTCCTGATCGACGGAATTTCTTTGGGTTCTGAAAGGACGGTTGCAATGAAGCGTTTTAGCTGGATGTGGATCGTGGGGTTAACGACGGTTCTTCTGATTTCGACGCGCACCTCGGCGGAACTGAAACTTCCCGCGATTCTCAACGACAACATGGTCCTCCAGCGGGACATGCCGATTCCGATCTGGGGCTGGACCGACGCGGGGCAAAACGCCACCGTCACCTTCGCCGGACAATCCGCCACAGCCACCGCCGACAAGGACGGAAAATGGATGATTCGCCTCCCGGCCTTGCAAGCCAATGACAAACCCCAAACGATGACCATCCAGGCCGGCGGGGAATCTCGCAAACTAAACAATATCCTCATCGGCGAAGTCTGGCTGGCGTCGGGGCAGTCGAACATGGAATGGCCCGTGAGCGCGTCCGACAACGCCCGACAGGAAATCGACTCCGCGAACCACCCGAACCTGCGCCTGTTTACCGTCGGCAAGAAAATCTCTCACGATCCGCTGGAGGACGCCGACGGCGGCTGGGAGGAATGCTCCCCCCACACCGTCCCGGGCTTCTCGGCGGTGGCGTATTTCTTCGGAAGAGACCTGTTGACGCAGGAAAAAGTCCCCGTCGGACTGATCGACAGCTCCTGGGGCGGCACGCCGATTGAAGCCTGGAGCAGTCGAGCCACCTACGCCGCCCTCGGGTGGGAGAAGGAAATCGACAAGGCCGAACAACTGACGAAACTGGCGCGGGAAAACTATCCCCGTGCGCTGCGAATCTACTTAAAAAGACTGACCCAATGGGAAAAAGCATCCAACTGCTACGACTATCATAACGACGGGTTTGATCTTGGATGGGCAAATCCGGACAACGCCCCGGACCAATGGAAGGACGCGAAGGGTTATTACAGTATCGGGTATCTCGGGGCGGTCTGGTACCGTCGCACGGTGGAGATCCCGGATTCCTGGGCGGGCAAGGAACTGGTTCTGGAACTCGGCGAGATCGACGATTATGACACGACCTACGTCAACGGCCTGGAGGTCGGACGAACCGATAAAAAAACACCGCGATACTGGCAGCAGCAACGCGTCTATCACGTGCCGTCTCATTGTTTCACGGCCGGGAAAAACACGATCGCCGTTCGGGTATTCAACAATCACCTGAGCGGTTCTTTTCCCGGATCGGGAAAACTGTATCCCTCCCACAAGGGCGACACCTCGATCCCGCTTTCGGAGGGGTGGCGGTATCGCGTGGAGCGCGTACAGAATCCGCGGGATCCGGCGGGGGTTCCCAAACCTCCCCTTCCGCAGACGTCCTCCTCGAACGCCAATCATCCATGCGTTTTATACAACGGCATGATCCATCCGTTGATTCCTTATGCCCTGCGCGGCGCGATCTGGTATCAGGGAGAATCCAACGCCGGCAACGCGGCGGGGTATCGTAAAATGCTCCCCGCGATGATCCAAACCTGGCACGACGCCTGGGGACAGAAACAGTTCGCCTTCGGGATCGTGCAACTGGCGAATTTTATGCGGCGTGAAGAGCAGCCGACCGACACCGGCTGGGCGCGGCTGCGGGAAGCCCAGGCGATGACCCTTTCCGTTCCGAACACCGGCCTGGCGGTGACGATCGATATCGGCGACGCCGCCGACATTCACCCACGAAATAAGCAGGATGTCGGAAAGCGACTCGCCCTGTGGGCCCGGGCGAAAATTTACGGCCGGGACATTCCCTACTCCGGTCCGATGTACAAGGACATGAAGAGGGAAGGGAACAAAATCCGCCTGTCGTTCGAGCACGTCAACGGTGGACTCATCGCCAAAGGCGACAAATCGCCGGTAGGCTTCGCCATCGCCGGTGAGAACGGAAAGTTCGTCTGGGCCGACGCGAAGATCGACGGCGAGACGGTCCTGGTCTGGTCCGACAAGGTCGCCGAACCGAAAGCCGTCCGCTACGCCTGGGGAAACAATCCCGCGTGCAATCTGTACAACAAGGCGGACCTCCCGGCGGTGCCCTTTCGCACCGACGGTCCGTAATAGGTTTGAATGTCATCCTGAGCCCCTAAGGGGTGAAGGACCTTACGCCCGCGAATCCGTAAGGTCCTTCACCCCTTAGGGGCTCAGGATGACAGATATTGCGATTTCCGTTGACCCTGCCGCGGTAAGCTGATACGCTCTTGTTTTTCACGGACGAGATGGAGATTTCATCGTATTTGTAAGGAAGATTTCATGCCCCCGACACCGTATCTGGATATCGACACGCTGGACTGCAACAACGTGCTCGTGGACAAAAAGGGAATTTACGAAGTCCTGCCGCACCGGCATGAGTTTGAACGCCTCGACGCGATCATTCACCTCGATGTCGAGCGGGGATTGATGGCCGGATATTACGACGCGACCGAAAACGACTTCTGGGTGCGCGGCCATATTCCCGGTCGGCCCATCCTTCCGGGCGTGCTGATGATCGAAACGGCGGCGCAGTTGGTGAGTTACTATATTTGGACGGCGGAGAAAGTGGACGGGTTCCTCGGATTCGCCGCGGTTGACGACGTGAAATTTCGCGGGACGATCGAACCGGGACAACGTCTGGTGCTCGTGGGCAAGATGCTCGAATCGCGTCCCCCCCGCCGCTGCAAAGGGGGGATTCAGGGTTTCGTGGACGGGAAAATGTGTTTCGAGAGCGTCATTACCGGCATGTGGATTTAGGGGAATTGACGAATGACGAAATTCGAATGACGAATCAATTATGAATCATTCCAATTCGATATTCGGATATTCGTAATTGATTCGTCATTTATCATTCGTGAATTCGTCATTAGGCTTTCTATGCAATGGATAACTGGTCGGAACTCTTCGACGAGGGGCTGGACGTTCGGACGCCGGTGTCCGACGAGCAGATCGCGGCCGTCCCCGCCAAGCGCGGCGTGGTGCTGCTGGCGGGGGAGAACAACGAACCCATCGTCATGCTGACCGCGGCCGACATGCGCGCCCGGACGCGGAATCGCCTCGCGGAACGAACCGACGAGGACCTTCCGGTTCCGAGCAAACGTCCCGATCTCCGCCGGATCACCCGGCGCGTCTTCTATCGACGCTGCGGGAGCCATTTCGAGACGGATTTGTGGTTTCTCGAAATCGCCCATATCCTCTGGCCGAAGCGCCACGCGAAAATGATCTCCTGGAAGGCGCCCTGGTTCATCCATATCCACCTGGAGGACGCGTATCCGTATTTCCAGCGCACGCGGGAGGTGTACGCGCGGCCGGGGAGTTATCTCGGTCCGTTCGCCGACGCGAAAGGCGCCGAGAGCTTCATCGAAGGCCTGCAGGAGAGTTTCGACCTGTGTCGCTCGATCACCTGCCTGCGGAGAGCGCCGAACGGCCCGCGCTGCGCGTACGCGGAAATGGGACGCTGCGTCAGTCCCGCCGACGGAACGATTTCCATGGACGCGTATCGGGAGATTCTCGCCGAGGCGCTGGCGTTCGCGGGGGGGGATCGCGCGACGTTGCGGGACAAACTCACGTCGCGAATGAAATCCGCCGCCGAGGCGCGGGATTACGAACGCGCCGGTTCCTTCAAGGCCCGGCTGGAACGATTGAGCCTGTTCGAGCGGGAATGCTTCCGGGAGGTTCACCCGGCCGACGAATTCGGATATATTCTGGTGCATCGCGGCGGATCGCGGCGCGAGGCGCGGGTGTTTCTGGTTTGGCGGGGAGACATCGTCCCGGCCGGCGCGATACAATGGCCTCTACAGGAAAATGAGCTTCAGGGAGTGCTGGATCGCATGAAAATCCTCACCGCCCGGACGCCGCCTTGCGACGACTTCGGACGGCTGCGCATGGGACTAATCACCCGAAGCCTGTTCGCCGACCCGCCACGCGGCGGCGTGGCGGTACGCTGGTGCGCGAACCTCACCCCCGAAACGCTCGGTGAAATCGTTCAAACCCGCCGCGACGATCTGGGTTTATCGGCGGCGGTCGAGAAAAAACAATCCGCCGACGATGCAAAGGAACCGGAGTAGTGAAACGCCTCGCCAAAAAAATTCTGTCCCCTCCGCCCCGGCGGCGACGACGACGGTGGAAATACGTCTCGCCGCGCCGGCGCCTGGTGGGATTGGTTTTGTTGGCGCTGCTGCTGACGCTGCTCTACGCGGGATGGTTTTTCACGCGCTCCAGCCACATCCGCCGCGAAGCGAAGCGAACGCTGGAGGATCTCACCGGCGCCGACGTGGACGTGGAAGACGCGAGTTTCAGCGTCTTCGAGGGCATTCGCCTGTTCAACGTGCGCGTCCGCATTCGCGGGGAGGACGAGCATTTCTTCACCGCCGAGGAAGTGGTGCTCAAGCATCGCCCTGACGTGCTGATCTTTCAGCGGCGCATCGAACCGACGGAGATCGTCTGCCTTCGTCCGGTGGTGAACCTGGAATACGAAGACGGAACGAGCAACGCCGAGCGCCTGTTCCGCCTCGCCAGTTCGCGCCAGCGGGACAAATCGTCGATGCTCACGTCCCTGCCGCGCATCACGCTGAAGGACGGGCTGCTCAACACGCGCGTCCGACGGATGGGAAGCGCCGGACCGGTGGTGGAGGAACAGCCGCCGCAGCAGTTCAAGGCCTCCTTGACGCCCAGAAATTCGTACACCTATGACGTCGCGGTGCAGGATCTGTCGCGCAACGGGAAGACCATTCCCTACGCCCGAATGCTGCTGGACACCCAAACCGGGGAGATTCGCCTGATTTCCGGCAGCGTCACCGAGCAATGGTTCGTCCACATGCCCCCGGAGTATCGCACGTGGATCGACCGCTACGATTTCCGCGGCGACTTCACGCTCCTGGAAAGCGAAGGCACGGACACCAAGCAAGGCCGTTATGAAATCGCGCTGGAAGACTTCTCGATGAAGCTGCCCGAAACCGAGGGCAACCTGACGCTTTCGGACGTGCAAGGGCGGTTGCGGTTCACGAAAGAACACGTGGAAATGATCGACATCACCGGACGGGTCAAGGAAGCCGGACGGGCCGTCTTCACCCTCAACGGCCGATACGACGGATACGCCAAGGACAGTCCCTTTCAGGCGAAAATCGACATACAGGGCGTTCAATTCCCCGATAAAATCAAGGGACCGCTGGCGGAAATCGTCGCCACCGTGCAGCGGGATTTTCACCCCAAGGGAACGGGCAATATCACCATGACCTTCCAGCGCGACGCCCAGGGGGAAAATCGCTGCGAAGGACGCCTCGAACCCCAGGACGCGACCATCACCTATTACCGTTTCCCCCTGACGGTGGATCACGTGCGCGGGGCGGCGTATTTCAACCGAACGGGGGTGTATCGCATTTCCTTCACCGCCCGGCGCGGCGAGGCGAACGTCACGATCGGGGGGGATCTGAAACGCGACACGAAACATCGAAAAACTCTTTACGACATCCGGGTGTCCGGAAAAAACGTGCCCCTGGACGACGACACGCGAAACGCCCTTCCGAAACAATACCACACGGTCTGGGAAAAACTCTCCCCCACCGGAACGTGCGACGTGGATGTGCGCGTCGTCAAACAGGAGCCTCTCGTCGACGCGACGGTGGATGTGGATTTTCACATGAAGGGATTCACGGGGATCACCTACGAAGCCTTCCCGTATCCCCTGAAGCATATCTTCGGCGAAGTCACGCTGCGGGGAAAGGATATCCGCATCGCCGAAGCGCGAAGCCGCAACGGACAAATGATCGTGCACGCCAAAGGCGAAGTGCGGGGATTGACCACGCCGGACATGACGGTGGATCTGCACCTGCACGCCACCCGCGTCCGGCTGGACGAGACGCTGCTGGGCGCCTTGCAGGGGCCAATGCGGGAATGGATCGCCGATCTGCATCCCGGCGGGCGGATCGGTCACGTCACGGCCCGTGTGCGGAAAACGGGGGACGAACCGGTGGACTATGACATCAACGCCGTTTTGAAAGGCGCGTCGTTCCGCTACGCGAAATTCCCCTACCCCATCCGGGACGCCGTCGGCGAAGTGCGCATCACTCCCTCCCAGGCGGTCCTAAAAGACGTCCAGGGAAGGAACGACAAGGCGAAGGTGGCGATTTCCGGTTCGGTGGATCTCCAGCGGAGCGATTCGCGCCCGGCGGGATATGACCTGGCGATCCAGGCCGACGACGTGACGCTGGGGAAGGAATTCCACGACGCCCTTCCGCCGAACCTGCGCGAGGTATGGGAAAGCCTCTCCCCGGCCGGTAAGGCGAACATCGACGTGATGACGCGATCCCTGGGCGACGGCACGAAACCGGAGTACCGCGTGACGATCCGCGCCGAGGACGCCTCCCTGCGATACAGGGATTTTCCATACACCTTCCGAAACGTCGCCGGCCTGGCGGTCGTCACGCCCGGCGTGGTGAACCTCGAAACGATGCGATCCGGCGACGAGAAAATCTACACCGAGGTGTCCGGGGTAATCCGCCACACCCCCGACGGCGCCCAGGACGTGGTGTTGCGGATTTCCGCGAATAACCTCTCCATGGACAAGAACCTGCTGGAGGCGATCCCAGCCGAAGTCGTCCCGCTCATCCAGCGCATCACCCCCGGAGGAACGATCAACGCCGATATCCAATCGCTGCATATCCACCGACCGCCGACGGCGACCACCCAGCCGGGCGCGACCACCCAGCCGGCCGCCTGGGACGCGGAGGGAAAAGTGGAATTGCGGGATGTCATCGTGGACTTCGGATTCGGACCCCGGAAGATGACCGGGAGCCTCACGGGCCGATCCGGACAGAAGGCGAAGGATAAACTCACGATCGACGCCAAGGTGAAGCTCAAAACCCTCTCCTTCCAAAAACATGATATCACGGACCTGAAAGGCCGATTGCTCAAACGCGCCGACAGCGACGTTCTGCAGATCAACGAGATCAGCGCCCGGGCGCACGACGGGAAAATCGACGGGGAACTGACCATCCGACTGACCGATCCCATCCACTACGAACTCAGCGCGTCGGTCTGGAATATCGACATGGGGCAACTCGTCAACGCCGGACGATCGGATCCGAATAAACGGATTCAACTCGACGGAAAACTTTCCGGAAGACTCAGCCTCGAAGTCGTCGGGGGAAAACACCCCAAGCGCCAGGCGACGGGCGAACTGACCCTTTCCCGCGGGCGCATCTTCGAGCTTCCGGTCATTCTCGGACTGGTCAACGTGATCTACCTCCAACTGCCCGGCGAAGGCGCGTTCAATCGGGGATTCGTCAACTATCATTTGAAAAACGACATCCTCCGTTTCGAGGAAATCTACCTGACCGGATGGGACCGAAAGACCAACATGGGCAAAGGAATCAGCATCCTCGGTTCGGGCACGATGAACATGAAAAACGAGAAACTCGACCTGACGTTTCTCACCGGCCCGCCCGGGGAACTGCCTCGCCTGGGGGAAATTACCGAAGACCTCCTGGAAGCTCTTTCCCGCTCGCTGGTGGAGATTCACGTGACCGGAACGCTGAAAAATCCGAAGATGGACACCGTTCCCCTGAGTCCCTTAGCGACGATCATCCGCCGGCTGGTGGAACCTTCCCTGAAAACGGAGTAGATTCCCGCAAGGACAAGATGATTCGATTCCTCGCGGGATTTGCCCGTTTTTCGATTGACTTTCCCCCTTGGAAGGGGACAATACCATGTTTTGCCGACGTTGGCATATTACGCGTTGCGCGTGCGAAAGTTACACCCGAAACGTTTGAAACGAAGGAATTGTTCGATGTCCAAGAAACGCTATGTCCAGGTGGGACTGGGCGGTAGAAGCAGAATGTTCACCTCCGCCATTTTAGGCGATTTTTCCTCCCTCGCGGAACTCGTCGCCATCTGCGACACCAACCAGGGACGCATGGATTTTTTCAACCGCCAAATCACCGAGGGAGAGCACGAAGCGATTCCCACGTATAAAGCCGATCAGTTCGACCGGATGATCGCGGAAAAGAAACCCGACACCGTGATCGTGACGACCGGACCGGACGCCACGCACAGCGATTACATCTGCCGGGCGATGGAACTCGGCTGCGACGTCGTGACCGAAAAACCCATGACCACCGACGAGGTGCGATGTCGAAAAATTCTCGAAACGCAGAAGAAAACCGGCCGGAACGTGCAGGTCAGCTTCAACTACCGTTACGCCCCGCCGCGCAGCCAGTTGAAGGAACTCATCCAGGCCGGCGAGATCGGCGAGGTGCTCAGCATCGACTTCGCCTGGCTGCTCAACACCAGCCACGGCGCGGACTACTTCCGCCGCTGGCATCGGAATCGTAAAAATTCCGGTTCGCTGCTGGTGCACAAATCCACCCATCATTTCGACCTGGTCAACTGGTGGATCGACGACGCGCCGGAGGAAGTGTTCTGCCACGGTACGCGGAAATTCTACACGCCCGAAACCGCCAAACAGCGAGGCCTGGAAAAACATGGAGAACGCTGCCTGACGTGTCCGGTGAAGGAGAAATGTCAGTTCTACCTCGACATCACCGAGGGACATTTCAAGGATTACTATTACGACTGCGAAAAGGAAGACGGATATTTCCGCGACCGCTGCGTCTTCGGCGAGGAAATCGACATCTTCGACAACATGTCCGTGTCGGTGAAGTATCGTCGCGGGGCGGTGTTGAGTTACCTGCTGCACGCCTACTCGCCGTATGAAGGATACCGAATCGCCTTTAACGGAACGAAAGGGCGCCTGGAACATCACGCCTGCGAAAACACCTACATCAGCGGAGACGGAACCGTTCCCGGCGAGTTGGAAAAGGGCAACACGTCCATCACGCTGATCCGCGAATTTTCCGCGCCCGAGTCGATCGAAGTTCGCACCGGAACGGGCGGACACGGAGGCGGCGACCCGATCCTGCTGACCGACATGTTCGACCCCAACGCCCCCGCGGATCCCCTCAAGCGAAAAGCCGGCACGCGGGACGGCGCGTATTCCATTCTCATCGGAGTGGCGGCCTATCACAGCATCGACCAGCACAAACCCATCAACGTCGACGCCCTGCTGAACGGCGAGAGGTTGTAAGTTCTTCCAATATTCCATAGGGTGCCGTGGTTCGCGTCTCGTGCTTCGTAGCGAAGGCTACTTCGCAGAGTAGCAAGCGCAGCGAAGCAACCACGATATTTGCGATCCTGTAGCGTGGTTGCTCCACCCCGTTGGGGCTCCGCGAACCACGGCACCCATAGTTTATTTTTTCCACCCCATATAGGGACCATCCCCGGAAACCATGTGCGGCCGATTCGCATTACGAACCCCCGCGGCGCGGCTGCGGGAGGTGTTGCATTTTGACAACACTCCGGCGCTGTCGAAACGCTACAACATCGCCCCGTCGCAGGAGGTGCTGGTCGTGCGCCTCGTCCAGGGGCGACGCCTCGCGGAGACCATGCGATGGGGACTGATCCCCGCCTGGTCGAACGACCCGGCGATCGGCAATCGACTCATCAACGCCCGCGCCGAAACGCTGGAGCAAAAACCCGCCTTCCGCGAACCCTTTCGGAACAAACGCTGCCTGATCCCCGCCGACGGATTCTACGAATGGCAGGCGGGTTCACGGGGCGGGAAACAACCCTTCTATCTCCGCCGACGCGACGAACAGCCTCTCGTCTTCGCGGGATTGTGGGACGAATGGACCGCGCCCGACGGCGGAAAAATTCGCGGTTGTACGATCATCACCGTCGATGCCGTCGGCGCGGCCGCGGACATCCACACCCGCATGCCCGCGATCCTCGCGCCGGAGGAATGCGACCTCTGGCTCGATGACGCGACGGAGACGGAACGGCGGAAGGAGTTGTTGCGACCCAGGGACGATATCCTCCTGCAAGCCCACCCCGTCCGGCGAAACGTCAACGACCCGAAAAACGACACCCCCGACTGCATCACGCCCATCGACCTGAAATCCGATCCGCCCCCCACGCTGTTCTGACATGGATATTCCGTTTCCCCGCGCGTTTCGATAAAAAAACGGAATTCATGTCGGAATTGTCCTGATATTGTCATAATTCGTCCTCTTGTACTAAAAATTTATGCTGCAACAATGGAGACGGCAAGTCAGAATCGTTCTGTTCTTGCAGGAATCTTCAAACGAGGAAACTATCATGGTACATGCGGCAACGGTATCGGAACCCCTGGATTCGATGAAGGTAACGGTCGTATCAAAGCCGGCGACGGGCGCGGAAGATTCCGCCTACCTGACCCATCGCCCTCCCCTGTCGACTCACCCGATGATCAAACTGCCCCTCGGCGCCGTTCGTCCCGCCGGTTGGTTGAAGCACCAGCTCGATCTCATGGCCGGGGGGATGGTGGGCCGGTTGCCGGAAATCAGCAAAGATCTCGCGCCCGACAACGGCTGGTTCGGCGGCGAGAACGACGGCTGGGAGGAACAGCCCTACTGGTTCCGCGGCTTCTACAGTCTGGCGAGGCTGACGGGCGATTCTCGCCTGCTCGCCGAAGCCGACCGATGGATTGAAGCGGTGCTGAACAGCCAACAGGCGGACGGATATTTCGGCGCGGCCGCCCAAAAGAAGTGCGTCGGCGACAACGGCCAGGAAATGTGCGACCTTTGGCCTCACATGATCATGCTGGACGCGGTGATCCGACATTACGAAGCCACGAGCGACGAACGAGTCATTCCCTTTATGACGCGGTTTTTCGCCTTCTGCCGCGACATGCCGGACGATCAGTTCGTTCCGTCCTGCCGGGAAGGTTGGGGGAAAAACTGGCATCCTCACATCCAGCGTGTCCGGGCCGGTGACATGCTGCCGCACCTCTATTGGCTGTTCAATCAAACGGGCGAAGAATGGCTCCTGACTTTGGCGACGCGGTTTTACCGGCGGATTACGAAACCCACGGACGAATGGCTGGATCATCACGTGATCCATTTCACGCAGCGATTCGGGTATCCGGGGGTGTATTCCACGCAAACGAACGATCCGCGCCATCTCGCGTTGAGCGAATACTGGTATCATCAGCATCTCGGCACGTGGGGGCAGCAGCCGCGCGGGATTTTCGGCGCGGATGAAAAAATCACTACCGGTCGCGTCGATCCGCGCCAGGCGTTTGAAACCTGCGGTTTCGGCGAATTCGCCAAGAATTTTTATCTCCTCGGCCGGCTGACCGGAAATGCGATGTACGCCGACCGGGTGGAGGATCTCCTGTTCAATCACTTCCCCGCGTCGCATACGCCGGATTGGAAGGGTTTGCATTACCTGACCGCCGCCAATCAGCCGCAACTCGACGCTTCCGAAAGCCATGAATACTGGAATAAAGGTCATATGATTGACTACTCCCCCTGGTTGTATCGCTGCTGCCGACATAACGTGGCGATGACCTGGCCGTGGCTGGTCGAAAATCTCTGGCAGGCGACCGCCGACGGCGGACTGGCGGCGTGGATGTACTCCGCATGCGACGTAACCGCCAGGATCGCCGGCGGGAAAACGGTCAAGATTTCCGAGGAAACGGACTACCCCTTCCGAGGCGGTGTGAAACTAACCGTCTCCTGCGACTCCCCGATAACCTTCCCGCTGTATCTGCGAATTCCGCGATGGTGCAATGGATTTGGTGTGCGGATCAACCGTCAATCGCTCGAAACGGAAGGGATTCCCGGCCAATACCTGCGCATCGAACGAACTTGGGCGAAAGGCGACGTCGTGGAAATCGACATGGCGATGTCCCTGTCTCTGACCACCTGGCCGCGAACCGGCAGCGTGACCGTGGACCGCGGGCCGTTGAGCTATTCGGTGAAGATCGGGGAAAAATGGCGGACTTGCGGCGGGACGGACGATTGGCCCGAATGGGAAGTGCTTCCGACGACCCCCTGGAACTACGGCCTGGTTCTCGACGGCGAAAATCCCCTGAAGGATTTCAAGGTCCTCGAAAAAGGACAAGTCGCCGATCAACCCTGGACGCCCGATGCGGCTCCCATCGAAATCACCGCCACCGCCAAACGCATCCCCAATTGGACACTGGTCAACGAAACCGTGGATGAACTCCAGGAAAGTCCCATTCGCTCCGCGGAACCCGAAGAAACGGTGACGATGATTCCCCTCGGCTGCGCCCGCCTGCGGATGAGCTGCCTGCCCGTGATCCGTGACGTTCCCCATGCCCAGGAATGGAAATCATCCGCCAAAACGTAGAACTTTGTCACTTCCAGAAACATTAAGTTGTCATCCTGAGCGTAGCGAGTCTTCGAGCGAAGTCGAAGGACCTTACGGATAGCTACGCGTAAGATCCTTCGACTTCGGCCCTGCGGGCCTGCGCTCAGGATGACAGATTCTAATTTTTGATGTGACAGAGTGCTATCGTGGCGTCTTCGCCTGTCGGCTTTGACGTCTACGTGGGCTTCGTCGTGGCAAGCCTCAAGTCCCCAAACCCCGGCGCCCAAATTTCCCAACTGCCTCTTGCGTAGCGTTCCTGACAACGCTACGCTGTTGGTTGGTGAACACGTTACGCCTTTTCCCGTTTGTTGTAAGGAGACCGGATCATGGCAGAGGGACCTGCAAACGATGACACGCGAACTTCGCGGGATCGCATTCTGGTCGTGGACGACAACGCCCAGAACCTCGAGCTTCTCGTGGAATATCTCAACGCCCTGGACTGCGAGATCGACACGGCTGTCGACGGCGTCGACGCGCTGGAGAAAGTTCAGGCCGCCGTGCCCGACCTGATCCTGCTGGACGTGATGATGCCCCGCATGAGCGGTTTCGAGTGCTGCCGGAAGCTGCGCAGCAACCCGGATTCGCGCGACATCCCGGTCATCATGGTCACGGCCCTCAATGAACTGGGCGACATCGAGCGGGGCGTGGAAAGCGGAACGGACGATTTCATCACGAAACCCGTCAACCGCCTCGAACTGGTGACCCGCGTGCGAAGCCTGTTGCGCGTCCGGCACCTGAAAAACGAACTCGACCGCACGCTGGCGTATCTCAGCGAAGTGGAACAAAACGCCGAAACCTGACCGACACCGCGGGGTTGAAGTACATACAGCGAGGCGGTTTTTTCAAATACCTTTCCGCCGCGCGACGCGATCCGAACATTTTTGGAGGAATCCATGAAACATTCTTCTTTTGCTTCCTTGATCATCCTTGTCTCCGTGTTTCCATTTTCCTTCGCGTTCGCCCAATCCACCCAACCCGCCGACACCCAGCCGGCTTGGGAGGACATCCGCGTCGTCGAGCGGACGCGGGACGCTTCCGGCGCGGTGGTCGCTCGTTTGTCGAACGGCCTGCGGGTGGTCGTCAAACCGCACCATACCGCACCGGTCGTCAGCGTGCGGGCGTTCGTGCGGGCCGGCGGATTGTACGAAGGAAAATGGCTGGGCTGTGGGATCAGTCATCTCGTCGAACACCTGGTCGCGAAATACAGCACCACGGAATCGGCCGCGGGACACATCCGAACCAAGTCCGAGGAATCCGTCAGCCGGCTGGACAAAATCGGCGGACAGGCCAACGCCTTCACCAGCCTGGCGAGTACCTGCTATTACGTCTCGGCGGTCGCCAGCAAGGCGACCGACTGCATCGACCTGATCGTCGAGCAACTCGCCGAACCCGATATCACCCTGGCCGACTTCGAGCGCGAACACGGCGTCGTGCAGCGCGAACTGGAAATGGGCAAGGACGACCCCATGCGCATCCTCTATTACATGCACATGAAGAACCTCTACCAGGATCATCCCGCGGGCGTGCCCGTGATCGGATACCCCGGCCCGCTGTCCCGCCTGACCTACGACGACGTGCTGGCGTACCACCGCGAGATGTACGTCCCGCAGAACATGGTCCTGGTGATCGCCGGCGACGTGGAACCCCGGGCGATGCTCGATCACGTCGCCAAACAGACGCGGGGATTTAACCAGGGCAGGCAGCCCGTTCTCGACCTGCCCGACGCGCCGAAGCTCACCGGCGTCCGCCGCGTCGTCGCCAAAAGCAAGGCCTTCCAGGAAACCGCCGAGTTCATCAGCTTCCAGACCATCCCCCTGCTGCACCCGGATTTGTATCCGCTGGACGTGCTGAGCACGATCCTCTCCCGCGGCGACGCCAGCCGGCTGGTCAAGGCGCTGCAGTTCGAGAAACGTCTCGTGACCTACATCGACACGTGGTCGAGCACCCCGGCCTGGGGGCTGGGCGATTTCGCGATCAGCTTCCGCACGCAGCCCGGCCGGGCGGACCTCGCCGAAAAAGCGATCCTGGAGGAACTGCGAAAGGTTCTCGAGGAAGGCGTGACCGACGAGGAACTCGCCCGCGCGAAGCGGCAGATGACGGCGGACTTTGTCCGTCGGCAGCAGACGGCCGAGAGCGTCGCGGCTACGCTCGGAAGCGATCTGCTGACCACGGGCGACCCGGCCTTCAGCGAGAACTACACGAAAAACATCCGGAAGGTCACCGCCGAGGAAGTCCTCGCCGTCGCGAAGAAATATTTCCGCTTCGACGACCTTGCCGTCACGCGCGTCGTTCCGGAATCCCACCAATCCGACGTGACGACGACAACGAAAACGAACAACGTCTCCCAGGCGGACGTCTACACGCTGCCCAACGGCCTGCGCGTCGTGCTCCAGCCGTCCGAAGAGGTCGGGTTGGCGGCGATGACGCTGGCGAGTAAAGGCGGACTGCTGCTGGAAACGTCCGAAACCAACGGCCTGGGGAATCTTCTGACGTCGCTTTCGACGCGCGGGGCGGGCCAGCGCACCGGCGACGAGATCGCCGCGTTTTTCAGCCACGCCGGCGGGAGCATCCAGGGCGCCTGCGGCGACAATTCGCTGTACTGGCAGGCGTCGGTCTTGAGCGACGAGGTGATCCCGGCGCTGGAGATTTTCGCGGACGTCGTGCTGAATCCCACGTTTCCCAAAAAGGAACTCGACGCCTATCGTCCTTTGATCGAGGCGCAAATCCGCCGGCAGGACGAACACTGGTTTTCGCAGTTGAGCAAGTTCTGGCGCGCGAAATTCTTCGCCGGCTGCCCCTGGGAAATGCTGCCCGACGGACGCCTCCCCGTCATCCAGGCCGCCACACCGGAGCAGTTGAAGGCCTATCACGACCGCGTCGTGCTCGCCGGTTCCAGCGTGCTGACGGTGTTCGGGAATTTCGACCCCGCGAAGGTCAAGGCCCTCATCGCCCGTCGGTTCGGCGATATGCCCGTCGGGCCGACCCCGCCGCACCCCGCCAAACCCCGCGTCGTGAAATCCGGCGGGGAAACCTATGTGAAAAAAACGAACACGAAACAGGCGGGCATCATCGTCGCCGCCCCCGGGACGACCGTGCCCGATCTGAAGCAGCGCCTTCCCCTGATGCTGCTGGACACGATCATCAGCGGATACAGCCTGCCGTCCGGCTGGCTGCACAAGGAACTGCGGGGCAAGAAGCTCGTGTACGTCGTCCACGCCTACCACAAGACGGGCTTCATGCCGGGCGCGTTTCTCGTCTACGCCGGAACCCAGCCGGAACACGCCAAAAAAGTCGTGGACATTATCCAGGCGAATCTCCGCAAGGCGGCCCAATACACTCCCACGCGGGACGAACTCGACCGGGCGATCACCTCCATCGTCACATCCGAGATTCTCGACAACCAGACCGTGGACGCCCTGTCGCTCGCCGCGGCGCTGAATGAACTGTACGGCCTGGGGGTGGACTGGCCCAAAACGCTGGAAGCAAAGCTCAAAGCCGTCACCCCCCAACAGGTCCGGGACGTCGCGAAACAACTCCTCGACCGGGGCCTGGTCGTCACCGTCATCACCCCCAACCCCGAACTCTTCCCCCCCGAAACCATAGTGCAGGAAGAAAAGCAGGTGGAAAAAACGGAATAGCGTTTGATTCACTAACATCAAATTTCTGTCATCCTGAGCGTATCGTGGCACCTTCAAGCGAGTCTTCCCTCAGGGACAGGTCTCGCTTGCGGGTGCTTTTCATCAATTATCGCGGGAACACCTACAAACGTCGAAGCGACGTTTGAAGGTGCCACGATACGCTCAGGATGATAATACACACTCGGTAAAATCCCTCGATTTTCTTTGACACTTGAGGGTTTTTCGTGGCTTAATACCCATTCGCCTGTTGTTAGTGCAACGATGGAAAACCCGATAGGAGACGGTCAGATGGATCCGGCTACGGAAATGTTGCGTTCTTCGGTTCAGGAGTTTGTCGCCGCGACGGCGGCCAGGCAGCCCACGCCCGGCGGCGGAAGCGTCGCGGGGGTCGTGGCGGCGTTGGCGACGGCGTTGGGGGAAATGTCGCTGAACTTCACGCGGGGCAAGAAGAAATTCGCCGAACACGAGGACTTTTACGCCCACCTGGGCGCCCGGATGGAAAAAACGCGGGGAATGTTCCTGACGCTGATCGCGGACGACATCACCGCCTACGGAATGTATTCCCGGGCGATGAAACTGCCCGAAGGCCCGGAAAAATCCGACGCCGAAGCCCTCGCCCTGGCAGCCGCCATTGATGTGCCGCGCGAGATGGCCAAACTCGCCCTGGCGCTGCTGGAAGACCTGCTGAGCCTGTCCGATAAGTGCAATCCCTGGTTGGTCAGCGACCTGATCGCCGCGGGAACCCTGGCCGCCGCCGTGACGGTCCTGTGCGACCTGAACGTGCGCATCAACGCCAAGAACCTTTCGGACACCCAGGCAGCGAATGACCTCCGCACCGCCAGCACCGCCGACCGAAACCGCGCGGCGGAACTGGCAAAACAAATCGAACAGGCGACCGAAGCGCAACTGGATGGATAAGAAATCAAGAGATCGCGAATAAGACGAATAAAGACGAATTACGCGAAGGTTTTTATAATATAAAATATTCGCGTTATTCGTCTTCTTCGCGTCATTCGCGTTCTCTTCAATCTATATATGGAAAACCATGGCCAAGGAATTCAAAATCAGTAAATCCGAAGGCGTCTGCGGCGTCTGCGGGCAGGCCCTTCAGCCGGAGGAGGAAATCGTCGCGCTGGCGTGCAGCGGGGAGGAGGAACTGCTCCGCCGGGACTATCACCGCGCCTGCTGGGATTCGCTGGGCGAAAACACCCCCGCCGACGATCCCGAGGTGCTGGGCGTCTGGCGGACGCGCGTCCCCCGGCCGGAGGAAAAGAAAAAACTCCTCGTCGACGATTCGCTGATTATCAACTTCTTCGAGCGTCTCGACGGCGCGGACGACCCCGCGAAGATCAACTTCCGCTACGTCCTGGCGCTGATTCTCATGCGGAAAAAAATCCTCGTGTACGAAGGAATGGACCGTCGCGACGGCGGCGTGGAGGTCTGGAAGATGCGCTTCAAGGGCGCCGACGCGATTCACGAGGTGATCGACCCGCACATGGACGAGGATAAAATCGCCCAGGTCAGTTCGTCGCTGGGCGAGATCATGGAGGGGGATTTCGAATGACCTTCCCAACCCGGCGCAGCCTGTTCATCCTCCTGCTTGCAACCATCCTGCCGGTGATCGGGTGCGAGAAACCCCACCCGCCGCTTTCGACGATTCAGCCGCCGGCGAAAATCGTCGCGGAGTACAACGAGGCGGCGGCGCGCGTGCCCCGCTTGTGGGCCCGGGCGGAGGTGACGTACAAGGAATCGGCGACAGGTCTTCCCTTTTCCGCCCTGGGTTTGCTGGCGTTGCGGAAATCCGCCGATCCGACCCAGCCGGCGGACTTTTTCCTGTTGTTCCGCGAAGCCGGTACGGAAATCGGGCGGCTGGGCGTCAGCACCGCCGAGGGAGTGTACTACCTCTGGTTCCAGGCCGGCGACCGCAAAAGCTGTCGCTGGGGACGCCTGCCGCTGGCGGGCGCGCCGGGCGTGAAAGACATGCCCATCGACCCGACGCACATCCCGGCGGTCCTGGCGATCTGCGAACTGCCCGCCGACGCGACGACTCCCCCGTTCGTCGCCCAGCGCATCAGCTTCGATCCCTGCGCGTACGTGCTGACCTACGTCGATCGCCAGCCGATCACGGGAAAATTCCTGTTCAAACGCGACATGTACCTTCGCTGGGCCGAGAACGAACCCCGCCGCGCGTTTCGCGCGGACCTGTTCGACGCGAACGGCCTGGCGGTGCTGACGGCGGAAATGAAAAACTATCGACCCGTCGCGATGGAAGACGTCGACGACGAGACTCCCGTGGAGATGCCCACGGACATTCTCATGCGATGGCGAAAGACCGGGGGGGAGCTTCGCCTGAAACTTTCCAACATGACCACGGCCGACAAGGTCGATCCGGCGGCGTACCGCTGCCGAGACCGTCTGACCACCGAACCCATCGACGCCCACCTGCCGGCCGTTGACGTGAAGAAAGGAACGCCCGCCCAGTGAAGGTTCGAACGATTATCGCCGTATTGGTGCTTCTGCTGAATTCCCGCGTCTTGGCGGACGATCTTCTCGCCGGGGACGCGAGGAAGCTCTGGCTGGTTCGCCCCGCCGAAAGCGGCGAAACGTCCGACGTGTTTTATAAGGAACTCGGCGTCTCCTGGCGCGTCAGCGCGCGAAATCAGACGAAAGTTCCCGTCGCCGCCGTCGCCGACGGCGATGCGCTGCATTTATTTTACGCGGACCGCCAGCACGTCATCGTGAACGCCCTGGGCGACATGCGGGTGGCGGCGAATCTGCCCGGAGACTTTCTCGCCGTCTGTAGCGGTGAGAATTTCGGCGGCCTGGAAAAGGATCAATCGGCGGTCTTCGTTCTGGTTCGGCGAGACGAACCGCCCAAACCGCCCTTTTCCACCACCCAACCGACGACGGCGGCGGCGACGACACAGCCCCAACCCGCCACCCCGGCGCCCCGCGAATGCCTTTACCGCGCGACGGGAAACGACTGGACGCCCGTCGCCTGGGGACCTGTCGCACCCGACGATGCGCCCGCGCCGGACGCGCCGGTGTATCTGGCGATTCTGAAGGGGCAATTGTACCAACTCATGCACCGCGAAGGGAAATCTTCGGTTCAACCTTCCCTGTTGCGCCGATATTCCCCCGCGCGGAACGGCCAGGCTGGATGGGACGTGATTCACACGTTCCCGGCGGAACAATTCCCCGTGGGCATGGCGGCGGTGAAAAATCGGCTTCTGGTCGTGCATCGCACCGGGGAAGAAACCACCACGACCGCGCCGACGAAATTCTCCCTGGCGATCACGCGATACGCCCCCGACTCGAAAGTCCCGTTCACCACCCAGCCGATCACGCGAAATCAGAAGGACGTAACCTGGCCGGCGGACGCTTCGCCTCGCGTCTCGCGGCTGGGCGATCAACTGGCGATCCTCCGGCAGGACGGAAAGACGATCTACTTCACCCTGTGCAGCCCCAGCGGGGCGCTGGGCGAACCCGAAAACGTCACCGAAGAACTGCAATCCATGCCCGATACCGCCTGGGCGAGCGACCTGTACAATTATTTCCTGCTGGGCGTGGTGATCTTAATCGGCGTGGGAATGTTCTTCCGCCGTTTCCGTCAGCCGCCCAAACCGTTTCTTCTTCCCAAGAACCTGATTCCGGGCAACCTGTTCAAGCGCCTGCTGGCGGCGCTGGTGGATTTCCTGCCGTTGTATTTCCTCTCCGGGATATTTTTCCTCCCGACGAACCTGAATCTGGACGCCGTGCAGCAGATGATCGAACATCCCGAAACCGCCCCTCCGTCGCTGTTGGTGGCGACGATTTACACGATCATCCTTTCCCAGGGATTGTACATCGTTTACGGAACCATCATGGATTTGCGCTACGGCGCGACGCCGGGCAAGATGCTCCTTCGCCTGCGATCCGTCAACGAGAACGGGCGCAAGCCGAACTTCCGGGAAGCGGTTCTTCGCAATTTCACGAAGGCCATCGAGCTGTCGATGCTGGTTTCGCCGATGGCCTGGCTGATGATGATCTTCGTTCTCCTGCCGTTGCTGACGCGAAACCGTCAGCGCCTCGGCGACATGATCGCCCGAACGGCGGTCGTCGAACGAAGAAGCCTTCCGACCCCGCCGTCGATTCCAACGGGAAAAAACGACGAATCCACCAACTGAAATCCATCCCCGTATTGTCATCCTGAGTCCCTGAGGGGTTATCTCATCAGAGTCTTATTTCCAGAGTTGCTCGATCACGTCGATGGTTTTTTCCGCCAGCATCCGCCCGCCTTCCGGGCCTACGGGATTGCTCGAAGGCACCGAACCATATCCGCCGCCTTGGGTCGAACGCTGGGATGGAACGTACGTGGCCGATCCCGCCAGTTGCACCAGGAACGTCTGGACGGCCTTGCTGCGGACCTTGATGAACACGCCGAAATCGAGGTAATACTCGAACGGATTCGTCGCGAAGACGATATCGCCCAGCCGGATGACGTGTATTCCCGCCGGATAGGGTTTGGCGGCGTTTTTCTCCTGCTGCTCGTATCGATCCACGGCGCTTTGATACCACAACATCCGGCTTCGGGCGCGGGAAGCGGGTACGTACCATCGCGGCTGCTCGCGCAGGGAGGGATCGTCTTCGAGTTTTTTTATTTCCTCGTCGAAGGTATGCTTCCAGGTTTCCGCTTCGTTCCGAGCGTCCTGCGCCTGTTGTTGGGTGATGCGGGTCACGGGCAGTTGAAGCGTTTCGACGTGATGTCGCAGGGGCGCAGCGGCGTCGGTGCGGTCGCCGAGAATCGCCAGGGCGCGCGAAACCGCGTCGGCGACGCGAAGGCCGTATTCCTCGCGCTCGGTTCGGCCGGCCAGTTCGAGCATGCGCCGGTGGGCCTGCTTGTCGTACATCAGATGCGGGCACTGGTCCCCGGCGGCGCTGAGTTGCGGGAGAATGAACAGGGTTTCGCCGAATCGTTTTCGCAGTTCCACGCGGATGTCGTGCCAGAAATCCGCGCTGACGGTATACTCGCCGCCCACCACCTGCGAGGGACACGCGATATTGACCACCAGGCCGGTCAATTCGCCCTTTTCGTCGCGCGTAGCGATCACGCCCACGGAGTGATCCTCGTAGCCTTCGACGTGGCTGAACTTTTCGTCGTTCGTGTTACCAAGCATTTTGGACACGCCTTCGGTATTCACCCATCGGCGATTGCGGCCCACGACGGCGTAGTCCATTCCGAACGCGATCTTTCCCGTAGCGCGGGATTTCCATGCCTTATCGACGGCATCGGCGATCCGTTCACCCGCAAAGCAAATGTAGTCCTCCGTGTCCATCGCGTCTATCTTCAGAAGCGTGATGGTTTCCTCATGTTGGAATGACGTTTTAGGACACACATTCGGGGCCGTATGCGTGTGCGTCGCGTGAAGGATGATTTTTTGCGGGTTCAACACATCTACCCGCCCGGCCAGGCGGGATATCACGTCGTCTCGTAGTTCGTTGGACGTGGCAACGAGATCGCAACTGACGAACACCGCCTGGTCGTTCCCGTCGTCCAGCACCAGGACGGTCGCGGTTAAGGGGTCGTGCACGCCTTCGGACATGCGGATGTGAAATTGCCCGCACAGGGCGACGGGTTCCGGCGGGGTGATGTCCGCCCGCGCCCAGCCGATCTTCAGGTTCGATGTATTTTGTGATTGGGTGTTCATGTTTTACTGTTCTCCAAATTGTCGGGAAACGTTCTGGACGAGTTTATCGGCCTGGTCGGGGGAAGCGCAACCGGTACGGATGTACAAACCCTCCGGCCGCAATTCCGAGACGACGGCGAGAACCTGCTCCGAGGGACAACTGATATGCAGACACTTGCCGGCGTCCTGGATTTTCTTCAGAAGATCCAGCCATTCCACCATGGGCTTCGCCCCCGCGCCGGGAACCCATTGGATTCCGTTGAGCGAGGAAATTTCCAGAAGACTGTCGAGGTGCCGGATCGCGCCCGGGCCGTCCAGATGATGTATGCTTCGTTCGGCGGTTTCACACTGAAATCGAACGCTGGGAAGGAAAAATTCCCGGAACATCGCGTTGGAGATCATGCAGGACACGTCGCACTCCGGGCAGACCATCGGCCTGTCGGAATACACCCGCAGCCAATCGGCGTGACCATTCTGATACTCGCCGATGACGGCGTTCATGGCGGTCCAATACTCCAGCCAGGTTTCATCGATTCTTCGCATAGCCGTTTGAATCGCCTCCGGCTGATCGATCATATCCATGGCGAGTTTTTCCGTCCCGCGCAGCAGATCCAGAATCTGCCCGCCGCCCTGCGTGTCGGGGTGGGCCACGATGATTCCCTCCTTCGCCAGGCATTGCGCTTCGGACAGGAGTGTGAGCGTTCGCGTCCACCAGATATTTTCGGGATCGACGGCGGCGGTTTTACACCATTCGTCCAGGTCGTCGATCACGGGGTCGCACCAGCCCGATCCGTTGTCCGGAGAGACACGATAATCGCCGCCCAGAAATCCCGCCTGGAGGGCGGGAAGGTTTGTGGTCATCGGAAACGTAATCGGAAAGGCTTCGGCGGCGTGGTAGGTGTTTTTCACCCGGCGTGCGAGGCGCGGCAGGACTCGTCGCGGGTTGAACAGCCAATCGCCCAGTTCGTCCGCGTCGCGGGGACGCTTGTCGTCGGGGTGCTCTTCGGCGTCGGGGCGCGGCGCGGTTACGAATAACAGCGGTCGGCCCAGGGAGGAACATTCCCAGAACGCGGCATAGCGATCACGTGTTTGTTTGTTCATAGGAGTTTTTTTCCCAGGCGATGATCGCAGACGTCATACTCCCAGGCCGCGGAGGTACTCCACCGCGCGGCGGATTCCTTCGTAGGGGTCATATTTGTCGCCTTCATATTCTATGTTAATGAAGCCTTCGTATCCGGCGGATTTCATCGCTTCGATGACGGGTTTGTGGGGGATGTCGCCTTCGCCGATCAACGCCGGTTTGTAATAGCGCCCGTCCAGCATTTCGCGGTAGCCGTCTTGGGGTTGATCCGAAATTTCCCAATCCTTGAAATGGGCGTGGACGGCGTGGGAGGCGGTGCGGCGAAAGCTCTCGGCGGGGTCTTCCCCGGAACCGGCGTTACCGGAGTCGTAGGTCAGCTTCAGGCCCGGCACTTCCCCGGCCGCTTCGAGGAAATGATCGGCCGTCACGAAGGGACTCTCCTTGCCGGGGAAATTCTCCACGGTGAGAATCACGCCCGCGTCTTTGGCGATGGGAGCGACGTCCTTCAGACCTTCGATCCAGTTCCGGCGACTCTCCGCCGACGAGCGGCCGGGAATGACTTTCGTCGGCAGCATGATCACCGGCGCGCCGAGAGCGACGGCGTTTTCGATGCCCTGCTTGCAGGTTTCGACGCCCGGTTGACGTTCTTCGGCCGTCGGATGGTTCAGGTCGGCCATGAACGTGTGGCAGACGATCTTCAAGCCGCGGTCGTCACACATCGACTTGAGCGTCCGCGGAGATTCGTCGTGCAGCGTGACGAAGTCGATCCCCTCCAATCCGAGTTCGACGGTCAAATCCAGCATGCGCTTCAGGTCAAAAAAATCCTTCCGGCGGGAGACGGTATAGGACATCATGCAAAGTTTCATAGTTTCACTTTCTCCACCTGATCGATGTCGGCCATCACTTTTTCGTAGACCCGGGCGACTTTTTTCGCGGCGTCGGGTTTGTTGGGCGCTCGCAGGGGCATGGTCAGTCCGGTGTGCCGGTCGCAGTGTTTTTTCGCGACGGGATAGTCCGCTTCGTCGTAGGCGACGGGCGTCGTGTGCGGGCAATCCCACGGGCAACCCTTCCCGTAGGCGTTGCGGGCCTGGAAGACCGTCATCGTCGGTAGCGCGAACGCCTGCCAGACGCTCGTGGGCAATCCCTCCGCCTGGAGGGCCTTGATCAGTTTGTGGCGGAACGTCGCGGCGTCTTCGACATGCCCCAGCGCCTCCATGTCGAACCGAATGGTGTAATTGTACCAGTTATGCTCGTGATCTTTCGGTTCCGTCGGCAGGAGAAGATTCGGGATATCCCGGAGACATTCCGTCAGACGTGCGGCGTTTTCTCGCTGCTGCCGGATGTATCCGGTGAGTTTGGACAGTTGCGCCCGACCGAACGCCGCCGTCAGGTCGTTGTTGCGGTACATCCATCCCAGGGCGTAGGCGTGGTAATCGCGATCTTCCAAGGGCGTGCGCACTTCGCCGAACGACCACACCTGCCGGGCCTTGGCGAGATAGTCCTCGTTGTTCGTCACGAACATGCCTCCTTCGCCGGAACAGAGGCACTTGTTCTGGTTGAAGCTGAAGGCCGCGCAGTCGCCGAACGTGCCGACCTTTTGCCCCTTGAACGTCGCGCCGTGGGCCTGGCAGGCGTCTTCGATCACCTTCAGGTTGTGCTTCTTCGCCACGGCGAGCACTTCGTCCATGTTCACCGACAGGCCGTGCAGGTGCACAACGACGATGGCCTTGGTTTGCGGAGTGATCGCCTGTTCGATCTTTTTCGTGTCGATGTTCATCGTGTCCCAGTCGATGTCCACGAACACGGGAATGCAGTTATGATGCAGGATGCACGTCGCGGAGCTGGACCAGCTATAGGCGGTCACGAGCACGTGATCGCCCACCCCGCAGCCGCACGCGACCAGCGACATGTGCAGTGCCGCCGTTCCGGAATTGGTCGTCACGGCGAATTTGTTACCGTTCCATTCGGCGAATTCCGTTTCCAGCGCCCGACAGTTCGGGCCGAAGGCGTGCTTGTTGCCTTCCAGGGAGTCCATCACCATCTTCCGGTCGATGTCGTCGATGGGAGGCCAATTGAGGAAAGCGTCCGGCCCTAGTACGGGCGTTCCGCCGTGAATGGCTAACGTTTCTGACATATTTGTGATCTCCTGAAGAAGATTTATAAAATCCATTGCGTTGAGTTATGCTCTGTTTTCAGTATAAATCGACGTGGAAAATACACCAGAGGGACCTCTTGCGAAGTGGGGTAGAATCTTGCACAATTTGACGAAACATGGCATTCAAACGAAAACGCGACGTTCCCAAGGCCGCTCCCGAAGAGGAATGGTACCGCCGTCTCCAGGAGGCGATGCGACATCTTCCGGAACTGCATTATGTCCATAACCTGACGATCGAGGATGTCTGGGCGAAGAAGCATATTTCGGCCTCTCATGAACTCATCCACGTTCGGAAAGGACAGGCCCGCCTCAAACTCGACACGCGAATCATCGAAGTGAATCCGGACGACACGATACTGATTCCCAAGGCCCAGGCGCATCGGGATCTTCGCACCAGTCCGGGGGAGTACCAGGTGTTGATGGCTTCGTTTTTCTGGGACGCCGGCGACGAACTATTGCGGGACCTGGAAGTGCGGCGTCTGATTCGCGTTCCCGCCCAGGCGAAGATGCACCTGCGGCTGTTGTGTCACGAGCTGCAACGCGAGGCGCTTCAGGATTCCCCCGACGCCCGGCTTCGCGCCAATACGGTTCTGGCGGAACTGGTGACGGCCTGCGTCCGCTACTGCCGGCCCGCGCCTCGCCGGGTGCGTCAGGCCAGCCAACAGGCGGCCGACCGGCGGCGGAAACGGCAGGTTCATGCGGTGCGCGAATACCTCCAGGAGCATCACGCCGAAACGATCAGCCTGGAGCAACTCGCGGCGGAACATAACATGAACGCGTTCTACCTGTCCCGGGCGTTTTCGCGGGAATTCGGCGCGTCCATCACCGACGTGCTCGCGGGCGTGCGCATGGAACGGGCGCGGGAGCTTCTGGAGGCCGGGGAATTGTCCGTCAAGCAGATCGCCTACCAGGTGGGGTACATGAACGGGAATTATTTTTCCAAGGTTTTCCGCCGTTACTACGGCCTGTCGCCGTCGGAGTTTCAGGTGAAAGGTTCGTCGCGGTGGAAGAAAACGTCGTAGTATCCCGTTACATCAACATGTCATCCTGAGCGGAGCGAAGCGAAGCCGAAGGACCTCACGGGTAGGTGAGGGGAAGGTCTTTCGGCTTCGCTCCGCTCAGGATGACAACGTAAATTCCGGGATTCCATTACGCTTTGGTTTTGTTCGCGCGGGTCTGGATTTCGTCCAGGGGGAACACCGTTCCGCGATTCATGCCCATGCAGCGGGAGGCGGCGTAGGACCAGTCTTCCGGGGAGGCGAGATTCATCGCCCAGAACGGCCAGGTGCGACACTGCACGGGACGGACGGAGTAGACGGTGCATTTTCCCCGCTCCAGGAAGATGCAGTCCTTTTGTTTCTTCTTTTCCACGAGGCTTTGTCGGCGTCCGACGCGGCGGACATACCGGGCGCGGAAGGCTTTGTCCGTCAGGCGGAGAAAATCGGCGAGGACGCGAATTTCCTCGTCGGACACCCAGACGTATCCTTCCTCCGGACCGGCGCAGCAGCGCCCGCATTCCAGACATTCAAACGCCAGTCCCGCCGCGTACCAGGGCGTATCGTTGTCGGTCGTGTTCATCCGGGTCAGTATAGCAAAGAAGATTCCTTTTGCGAAGAGTTATGCAACAATTCCCATCGATGATGGGTGGGTTATATTTGATGACGATAATGATAACTGTCATCCTGAGCGGAGCGCAGCGGAGTCGAAGGACCTCACGTTAACCAACCCGTAAGGTCCTTCGACTCCGCTGCGCTCCGCTCAGGATGACAATAGGTGAATAGATCCTTTCCGTGGGGTTTGGCGGAAACAGGGCGGCCTCGCGCGGCGAACGTATTTCTGCCGCGGTTGACGGACACACGAATACGCGGAGGCCGCCTTGTTTCACCAAACCCTCCGCACGACCTTCGTTCCCGGGAATCGAACCGGGACGCCGTTGTATCGAGTGAACCGTGTCACGGACTGACGTTCTGTCTGGGGCACGCCGAGGCGGAAACCACCATCGGCTGCAGGTTGGCGATGAAATGCAGTTGCACGGTGACCATGGCGGTGACGGTTTGTTCGTCCACGGTCATCGTGGAGATATAGATCAGGAAATTCGTCATATGGACGTCATCGGTGCTGGTCAGGAGGGTGTATCGCTGGGTTCCCGCGCCGGTGGTGCGGTCGCAGTGGAACTGCCCCCCTTCCAGGATATAATCGATCTGGTCCGGACCGCTGGCGGGGGTGATCGTCAGGTGGTGCAGGGAGCAGGTGACCGACGACGCGCCGCGGATCTCCCGCGCGATGCGTTGCAGGATCGCGCGGGCCGCTCCGCCGAGTTGCGCGTCGGTTTGGTTGGCTTCGTACGTCCGCATGCTCACGTGCGTCGCGCCGGCGACGGCCACCATCACGATGGCCATGATCGTGATCGACAGCAGCATTTCCACGAGCGTGAATCCCCCGCGGACGCCGAGGGAGCGTCGCGTCGGGAGACGTCGATATATGCTCGCTGGTTTCATGGTGTTAATTTTCCGTATAGGAGGACGGAACCGTGGACAGCACCGAGGGGACGGTGAATCCCGGCGGTACCGTGTCGTACACGGAACGGTCGATCGTCACGTGCGTGCTTCCGCCCATTTCCATCGGGGCGCTTCCCAGGTTCATGATCATTCCCTGCACGCTGAGGGTGGCGTTTCCCGTCATCGCGATTTGTTCGGCGGCGATGGTTCCGCCGACCGTGCCCATGCTTCCGGTCAGCGTCACTTCAAATCCCGGGGCGAGGATCGACGATCCGGGCATGGTACGGAGTTCGTCGAACAACGGGTCGGCGGGAAGGGATTCCACGCCTTCGATGGACGCGTTTCCCTGGAAACTCAGCGTGTTGTCGGCCGTCGCGCCCGCGCCGGGGTCGTCCGTCACGATCACGCCCGAGACGGACACGTTTCCGCTGAACGTGACTTCGTTCGGCGACTCGATGTACAGCACCCCCTGGATGACGGTGTTGTCATTGAACGTCGGATTCATCCCCGCGGGGACGCGAGTATTGATGATTGTCGAACCGGCGGGAGGAACGCTCGCCAGCGTGTTCGTGGCGAAGGCGGCGAAGGTGGACGTGTCCGGACGGGGCAGTTCCTGCGGTTCGACGCCCAGGTGAATGTGATTCCAGATCGCGGGGTTGGTTCGCGGAATGCCCGCGACCGTCACCGCCCCGGACAGATCCACGCTCGCCGGATCGTCGCTGACGGTGTAGATGTCGCCGGCCAGGTCGCAACTGCTGGCAAGGTCGAACACGATTCCGCTGTCCGAGAGACTCAGGATATCCGATTCGCCGTTGTTGTTGGCGCCGTCGATCTGAGCGCTGCCGGAGATGTGGATCGGACCCATCGAGACGATGCCCTTGTCGAAAATTCCGCCGCCGGGCACGAGCTCGAAGCTCAATTGCAAGGTTCGTTGCGCCTCGCCGGTTTGCCCCGTGACCGTCACGACCACCTCGTTTTCCACGCCCGGGGCGAATTGACCGGTGAACGTCGATCCCGACGGACCGGCCTGCACGCCGCTGATCGTCACGTGCGCGCCGTCGTAGGAGACGCTCCCGGTCGTCAGTTCGTCGTTGTAATAGGAACCCAGGGCGTTGAACAGCGCGGAGGAACTGGGAGAACCGGAAATCTCGAATCGTTCGAGAACCTCCGTCAGATACGCCAAACCGCTCTCGGCCGCCAGGCGGGCGTTCATCCCGTCGCGCTGGTTGAGACCCTTGTGGATCTCCTTGCCGGTGCTTTGAATCATCGCCATGCCCAACGCGCCCAGGAGCATGACGACGATGAGGGAAAGGATGTACGAAACGCCTTTGTGTTTCTTTGGAACCTTACGTTTTATCTGCTGCCGTATCATGATCAGTACTCTACATAGGAAGATGCGATGGAAGAAAGTGTCGAAGGAACGCTGAATCCCGGCGGGATATCGTCGTATTCGGATCGGTCAATGGTAATGTGGGCGTTTCCCGTCATCACGAAGGGATCGTCACCGAAACTCAGAATGCTTCCCTTGACCGTCGCCGAAGCATTCCCGACGAACGTGAATTTCTCGGCCGCCAGCGTTCCGCCCACGGTTCCGAAGTTGCCCGTGAACCGCGTTTCAAATCCCGGAGCGAGGATGGACGCTCCGGGCATGTCGCGCAGACCGGCGAATTCCGGCTGGTCTGGCAGGGTTTCGACGCCCTGCAGGCTGGTGTTTCCGGTGAATTTCAGCTTGTTGTCAGCCGTCGCGTAGGAACCGGGGTCTTCCGTGACGATGATCCCCTGGAGACTCAGATTGCCCGCGAACGTCACGTCGTTGGGCGTTTCGACAAAAATCACGCCCTTGAGAGTGATGTTTCCCGCGAAGGTGGGATTCGTGCCGGCGGGGATGCGAATGTTCGTGAATGTTTTGTTTCCGCTGGTGCCTCCGCTCAACACGGTGGTGGCGAAGGGTTCAAACACGCTCGGATCGGGACGGGGAATTTCCGTTTCATCCACGCCGAAGTGGATGTGGTTGACCACCTCCGGGTTGCTCGCGTTGACGCCGCCGATCTCGACGTTGCCCGTCAAGTCGCATTCTCCGTCGGGATTGGAACCGTAGATGTCGCCCTCGATGCGGCAGTTGCCCGTCAGATCGTACACGGTGGTCTGATCCGACAGGCTGAGGATCGATCCTTCTTCGGCGGAATTCGCCCCGTCAATATGCGCGTTGCCCGTCATCTGGATGGAACCTCCGGCGACGATCCCCTTGGAGAAAATCCCCTGTCCGCCGGGGGTCAGCTCGTAGTTCAGCCCGATGGTGCGAAGCGCCTGGGAGGACTGTCCCTCCACTTCCAGTTCGATATCGTCCTCGGCGTTCAGGGCGAACGCGCCGGTAAACGTTCCGCACGAGGGATCGATGGTCAGACCGGTGATCTGAATCTCCCCCCCGCCGAAACTGACGGTTCCGTCGGGCAGTTCCGTGTTGAGGAAGGACGCGAGATTGCTCAGAACCGTTTCGGGGGTGGGGCTTCCGGTGATCTGGAATTGCCCGAGTTTTGTCGTCAGGAACGCCACGCCGCTCTCCGCCGCGAGACGGGCTTTGACCGACTCACGCTGGTTGACGGCTTTCCGAACTTCCACGCCGGTGGACTTGACCATGGCCATCGCCATGGTGGACAACACCGCCGTCATGATTAATGCCAACACGTAGGACGCGCCTCTGCGGCGTGAACGTGGACGTGACCTACGTCGTGCTCGCATAAGATCACTCCTTCCTGGCTACCAGCCAGCCCGTCGTCAGGGCGACGTCGCCTTGCCTGGCGGTCTGCACCTGAACGTATACAAGGTCGCTCGTCCCTGAGGCCAAGGTCGCACTGGGATCACTTTCCGAACGGTAGGACGTGGTGATCGTCTGGGACCACCCGCCCATACCGAGAATGGGTACGCCGTGGCTGTTGATCGGCGGTTGATACGTCACGCCGTCCAGGGCCGCGACATCCGTGAAGTCCATGTTCAATGTACGCTCGCGGATTTCCTGCGCGAGGAAAATCCCCTGGGTCAGCTCCGCCCCTTCTCCGCTGTAGCGAATGCCGAGGTTCACCGCGCCCATGATTCCCGCCAATCCGATGCTCAGCATGAGAATCGTGACCAGGGCTTCGACCAGGGTAAATCCCAGGCGTTTCCCCCCTCGGTGATTCCTGTCCCGGCGTCGCGTTTTCATCTTTGTCTCTTGAGTTAAGTGGGTTTCATGATGCTGGAAATCTTAATCGCCGGCAACATGATGCTCATGGCGATCGCTCCGATGACCACGCCCATGAATACAATCATGACCGGCTCGATCAAGGAGGTAACGGCCTTGATCGTGTCTTTCAACTCCTTCTGATAGAAGTCTGAGATATCTTGGAGCACGGGGCCAAGATTTCCTGAATTTTCTCCCGCGCCGATCATCTGCACCACGTTGGGGGGCAGGAGCTTCTGATTGTGCAGCGGCTGAATGATTTGATTCCCCTGTTGAACCGCATCCCTCACATTATTCCACATATTCATATAATTCTGATTTCCGGATACTTCGGATGTGATCTCAAGGGTTTCGAGAATCGGAACGCCGGCGGCAAGCAGTTCGCCCATGGTCTGAAGGCTTCGCGTGATGTACAGCGCCCGGAACATGCGTTTGAAAATGGGAAGTTTCAGTTTGATGGTGTCCCAGATCAGTTTTCCCTGGGGTGTTCGCACGGCGAATGTCAATCCGACGATCGTCACGATGATCCCCAGGATCAGGAAGTACCACTGGTGGGTGAGAAAATCGCTGACGCCCATGATGAACAGCGTGGGCTTGGGCAGCAGGTGTTCTTTTCCGGCGAAGAACGTCAGGAATCGCGGGAGCACCCAGGTCAGGAGGAAGGTCACGGCGGCCATCGACATGAAGAACAGGACGGCGGGATAGACCATCGCGCCGATGACCATGCGTCTCGTTTCGGCCTGCTGGGACAGGTACGATCCGATCCGGTTGAGCATGTGCGAAAAGGTGCCGGACATTTCCGACGCGCGGACCATGTTGACGTACAACGGGCTGAAGATTTTCGGATGCTTCGCCAGCGCCGCGGAAAACGCCATACCCGATTCGACGTCGTCCTTGATTTCGTCGAGGATTTTCTTGAATCGCATGTTAATCACCTGATCGGCGATTCCCTCGACGGCGTCGCGGATGCCGATGCCGGCTTTGATCATCACCGACAACTGCTTCGTGAAACTCAGAATGTCCTTGAGTCCGGGTTTGGGATCGAGGCGCAGGTTCTTCACCTGATTCAGGAATCCGCCGCCGTCCGGAAGAGGGACGATGTTCACGAGATACCCGCCCTGGGAGCGAACCCAGTCGGAGGCTTCGATGAGATTGCCCGCCTCCACGACGCCCGTGGAGATGTCCGAACCGGCGCCTTGCACCTCGTATTTATACTTCGGCATGATACATACCTCATCCGCGCAGGATGCGCGCCAGCGCCTCGGAATGGCTCGCCTTGGCGAGGGCGTCCTCGCGGGTGATTTTTCCGTTGACGACAAGCGTTTTGATCGATTCATCCATCATGCACATCCCGATGTTTCGGTTGGTTCCGATGATGTTGGGGATTTCGTGCAGACGGTTTTCCCGGATGCAGTTTCGCACGGCCGCGTTGCAGATCATCACTTCGCAGGCGGGGATCATGCCCGGTTGATCGGCGCGTTTGAACAGGGTTTGCGTGATGACGGCCGCCAGGCTGCCCGCGAGCATGTTGCGGATGTGCGTCTGCTGTTCGCCGGGGTAGATGTCCACGATGCGCGCGCAGGTTTGCGCGGCGCTGGACGTGTGCAGGGTCGAGAGGACCAGGTGCCCGGTTTCCGCGGCGGTGATGGCGGCCGACGTGGTCTCCAGGTCGCGCATTTCGCCGACGAGGATCACGTCCGGGTCCTGGCGCAGCGCGTGGCGCAGACCGCTGGCGAACGAGGGCACGTCCAGGCCCAGTTCGCGCTGCTCGATGAGACATTTGTCGGAGATCAGTTCGTATTCGATGGGATCCTCGATCGTGATCACGTGGCGATTGGATCGATGGTTCATCGCGTTGATGACGCTGGCGAGGGTGGTGCTTTTTCCGCTTCCGGTCGGTCCGGTCACCAGCACCAGGCCGCGGGGAAGGTCGGCGAATTTTTCGATGGCTTGGGGCAGGTGCAGCGAAAGGACGTCGGGCACCTCGTGGGGAATGGCGCGGAAGGCGATGCTCACCACGTCGCGCTGGTAGTGCGCGTTGACGCGGAAGCGGCCCACACCGTCGATCTGCGCGCCGAAGTCCAGGTCGCGGATTTCGTCGAGGCGCCCCAGCATCCGTTCGGGCACCATGTCCCGCACCATGTCCATCGCGTCGGAGGGTTGCACGAGGGGGTATCCGTCAATCGGCGCCAGGATGGTGTGCAGACGCATGATGGGCGGTTGTCCGGGCACGATGTGCACGTCGCTGGCGCCGGCGGCGACGGCTTTGGTTAAAATTTCCACACGGGGTAACATGTTCAACTCCAGTACGGTTTACGTTTCCGTGACGCGCATGATTTCCTCGACGGTGGTTTCTCCGGTGGTGACCTTCAGCAGTCCGTCCTGCTGCAGGCTGACCATTCCGTGGCTTTGCGCGTAACGACGCAGATCGCCCAGCGCGGGGCTGCTCGTGATCACGTCGCGCAGTTCGTCGTCCAGCACGAGAAGTTCGTACAACCCAAGCCGTCCCTTGTATCCGGTTTTGCGGCACTTCTCGCAGCCTTTTCCGCGGAAGTGTTTTTCCACCGTCAGATTCCGTCGCTTCATGAAGCCTTCCTCGTGTTCCAGGAAGGAGTTGGTTTCTTCCTTGCAGTTCGGGCAGATGCGCCGCACGAGGCGCTGGGCGAGCACGGCGTTGACCGACGCGCTGATCAGGTACGGTTCCACGCCGATGTTGATCAGGCGCGTGATGCTCGACGGCGCGTCGTTGGTGTGCAGCGTCGAGAGCACCAGGTGCCCGGTCAGGGACGCCTGCACGGCGATGCAGGCGGTTTCCTGGTCGCGGATTTCGCCGACCATGATGATGTCCGGGTCCTGGCGCAGCAGGCTGCGCAACGCCGCGGAGAAGCTCATGCCGATCGTGTCCCGCACGCTGACCTGGTTGATGTGGTCCAGTTCGTATTCCACGGGATCCTCGACGGTGGAAATATTCAGCTTCTCGCGGTCCATGATCTGCAGCGACGAGTACAGCGTGGTGCTCTTTCCGCTTCCGGTCGGTCCCGTCACGAGGATGATGCCGTGCGGCTGAAGGATTTCCCGCTTCCAGGTTTCGAAGGTAGCCGCCGCGAACCCGAGATTCTCCAGTCCCACGCAGATCGAACGGTTGTCCAGGATGCGAATGACGCACTTTTCCCCGTGGACGGTGGGCAGCGTGCTGACGCGCAGATCGACGG
>JAFGJE010000012.1 GCA_016929245.1 Phycisphaerae bacterium | reverse complement strand
CCATCTATCACAGCGGCCTGTGGCGAACCTACTGGACACAAGAAAAAGCCGCCGCCTGAGGCCGCCATGATTTATCCTCGCACACCGGGACAGTCACCTATTATTGAATGATTGAATAAGAACGTGTTCTATCGGGACGTTCCTGCAAAGGAGCGTCCCGTTTTTTTTAACGACCGAACGAGCGGCGGGTGTCAACCCGCCGTTTTCTTTCATCAAATCCACCGGTTTGGTTTTCGGAGGCGAACACCGCATTAACATGCGGTGCTCGTTATGTCACGCGGTGCTCGTATTTACCATCATTTCGATCTCCGCGGGGGCGTTGTATTGTAATTCTTCCCCTCGTTTCCATTGCACTTCGATGGTCCCGTGCGGAGTGGGGACTTTCGCGCGGAAGCGGTGGAGATATTTCGACGGCTGGGGGGCGAGGATCATTTTCCGGCACCCCGGCGCCGCGGGCCTGCATCCCACGAGGTATCGAATGATGATATTCGCCGGCGCGGTTCCCCAGGCGTGGTTCCAGTCGAGGTTCTTCTTGTACTTCAGGTCCCACGCCTCCATCGTCATCGTCGAACCGCGACGGATCATGTTCAGCCACCCGCGATCGTGCCCCGCCGTCATCAACTCGAAGGCGTAGTCGCTTTGCCCGGTGTTGTAGAGCGCCTCCAGCAGATATTGCGCCCCATAGACGCTGCACGCCATCCCGCGCGACCGGATGAACTTGAGAATGGATTCATGGTGCTGCCGCTCCGCCAGGCCGAACGCCAGGGGGAACATATTGGCGTGCAGCGAGGCGTGCGACGAATCGATCCCGTCGATATAGATCCCGCGCGAGGCGTCGAAAAACGCGCGTTGAAACTGCTCCCGGACGTAACCGGCCCGCTTGCGGAAATCCCCCGCCTCGGCGGGTTTGCCCAGCACCGCGGCGATGTCGGACATGATCCGCAGCGAATTGTAGTAAAACGCGTTGACGACGGTGTTGAACGGCGTCATCTCGTATCCGTCGCGCTCGCCGACGCCGTTTTCGGTGAATCCCGCGTGGGGCCAATCGACGATGTCCTTAATGGGTCTGGTTAAACGAAGTTCCCGCAGGAATTCCTCCGTCACCAGGCCGGTTTCCGTGCTGATCAGCCCGTTTTCGTCGGCGAGGTTCGAGAGGGTGCGTTTTTTCAGTTCGTCGTAGTAGGCTTCCAGCAGCGCCGTCGAGCCGGTATACCAGTAATCCGCCCAGGCGATCAGGTGGTTGTGGAGCGCCCATTCGGTGAACCAGGTCGGGGAAAACAGCAGATGCTCCTGGGTCGCCCGGGCCAGGTCGTATTCGCTGTCGAGGCAGTAGTGCGAAAGCTGGTTGATGTACGCGTCGCCTTCGTAGGCGATGCGCTCGCGGTCGCCGTCGACGTAGATTCCGAGAAACGTGGTGGCCTTGATCGTGTGTTTGCAGAGTTCCCAGACGGCGTTGAGGTCGTCGTTGTCGCACTCGAAGTCGGCCGCGTCGTCGTTGAAGGGATAGAGAATCGCCTCGCGCCGGATCGACTGGAGTTTAACACCCTCGGGCAGGGTCAGTTCGCAATAGCGGAACGGCAGGACGACGCCGAATTCCTCCGGCAGCGGAACCGCCGGTGGGGTGGTGTTTCGCTGATCCTCCGGCAGGGCGACGCGGTAGTCCTTCGTCCCAGCCGTGACGGGCACGTCCGCCCGGGCGTATCGAATACACCCCGGCGGTTCGCGGTCGATCCGGTTTTCGCCGGCGAGTTTTTCGCCCAGCCCCACAGCCGCGGCGGCGTCGGTTTCGGCGCGGAGGGTCAGAACCACCGTGCCGAACATGGCGTTTCCGAAATCGAAGAAGAATTCGTGATCGTCGAGTTTGATTTGTCGGATGGGTTCGGAATACTCTCGGATCAGTTTCTGTTGGGTATTCTGAAAAAGCATTGAAAATCTTTCGTTTCAGTAACAGCGACCACACACTCGACATTCTGATACAGAAATCAACGGAATATTACAACCGTAGAATCCTGTTTTTTATGGGATAGTTGAAAACTCTTGAAGGTGGAAGCTCGTGGCGCCTTCAAGCGAGTCTTCCCTCAGGGACAGGTCTCGCTTGTGGGTGCAGATTCACAAAAAGAGTAAGAAGCACCCACAAGAAATGGGAGTAAACAACAACTCCCATTTCTTGAAGGCGTCACTCATCGCATGTCGCCGGGGCGTTTTTGTGTGTAGCGTTTGAAGACGGTCGCGAAATATTGCGAGGAACTGAAGCCCAGCCGCATGGCGATTGCTGTTATGGAATCGTCGGTTTCGCGCAGAAGCGTTTCGGCGCGTTGGATTTTCTCCCGCAGGACGTATTCCCACGGCGATAGTCCGACCTGCCGGCGGAACTTCGCCTTGAAGCGCGACAGGCTCAATCCCGCCGCCGCGGCAAGGGCATCGAGGGACATTTCGCCCTCCAGATTCGCCGCCGTGAAGTCCATCGCCTGTTGAATATCCTCGGTGATCGTCGGTTCCGCACCGGCATGCGAACATTCGACGACGGTTGTGAGGAACAGCTGGATGCGCATGGCGGCGGTGAGCGCCTCGGAGGCGGACAGGTCCGGCTGGGGGTAGCGAAACACACCCTCGAAGAGCGTCTGCATTTCGCGTCGGCCTCGGAAGAACCGCCGTGGCAGAGAACGGAGATTCTCCGCGAGCAGCCAGCCTTGCCTGGCCGAAAGCCCCAGAAACTGTCTCGGTCGCTTCGGCAGGATCACCTGCATCCAGTACAGCAACCCCCGCTCGTGAGGCCGCCTGCCGGAACCGTGCGACTCGTCGGGGAACGTCACGAACACGTCGTTTCCCTGCATCGTATAGTCCCGGCCTTGCACGTGATACGTCCGCCGGCCGCTTTGCAGATAGCAGATTTCCATCGCGCCGTCGTGGATATGCTCCCGCAATCCCTCCTCGGTTCGCAAAAGGTTATGCACGCCGATCAACGGGATTTCCGGAAAACCAGCCGAGGACAGGTCGTACCAATATCGAGAAATATTCGGAGGAAGCAAGCGTTTTGGCATGTTTGATATTATACCGCATTCTATATCGAAAGCAATTCTATTGTGAACATGGATAATGAGAGAGATATTATTAAGAAGCGCGAGAGTTGTTTCCTGTAGCAACCACTTGGTTTGTCATCCTGAGCGGAGCGCAGCTCCTTGGGGGCAAGCTGTGTCGAAGGACCTGACGCGCATGAACCCGTGAGGTCCTTCGACACAGCTTGCCCCCAAGGAGCTGCGCTCCGCTCAGGATGACAAACGACGGAAGAAAGAAAACATGCCTCCCACATCCAGAGAACTCGTCACCCAGGCGCTGCGGTTTGAATATCCCTCGCGACTGCCGCGTCAGACCTGGACGCTTCCGATTGCGCAAAACGCCTACCCCGACGAGATCGAGGCGCTGCATCAGCGCTGGCCTGACGATATCGTTCAAACGCCCAGTCCGTATCGACCCAGCCCGCGCGTGCGGGGTGAGCCATACGAAATCGGGACGTATCTCGACGAATGGGGCTGTGAGTTTCACAGCGTCCAGGCCGGTTTGGTCGGGGAGGTCAAAACCCCGCTGATCGCCGACATTTCCGATCGCGCGAAGTGCGAACCGCCCTACGAAACGCTGCCCGAAGATGTCTCCGCCGCGCGGGACGCCGTCAACCGCTTCCGCGGGGAATCGGAGAAGTTCGTCATGGCGGCCTGCTGCCCGAGGCCTTGGGAGCGGATGCAGTTTCTTCGCGGGACCGTCAACGCGATGATGGATATCATGACCCCGGAAGACGGCGGCGGGGAACTGCTGCGAACGATCCACGAGTTTTACCTGGCGGAACTGGAATTCTGGACCGCCACCGACGTCGATGCCGTGATGTTCATGGACGACTGGGGTTCGCAGCAGGCGATGCTGATTCCGCCGCGCATCTGGCGGGAACTTTTTAAAACGCTCTATAAAGACTACTGCGATCTCGCGCACAGCCGGGGGAAGTTCATCTTCATGCACAGCGACGGCTGCATCAGCGAAATCTACGAGGATCTCGTCGAGATCGGCGTCGACGCGGTCAACTCGCAACTGGCGACGATGAACCTTGCCGACCTGGCCCGGCGCGTGAAAGGCGAGATCACCTTCTGGGGCGAGATCGACCGCCAGCACGTCCTGCCGTCGGGCGACCCGCGAATCGCCCGAAACGCCGTTCGCGAAGTGGCGAAATATTTATACGACCCCGCCGGCGGAATCATCGCCCAATTCGAGCTGGGCCCGGCAGCCAACCCCGCCAACGCCTTCGCGATTTACGAAGAATGGGAGAAGATTCATGAGGAAGGGACAAACGAGCCGGGCCTGCCTGCCCCCAAGGGGTAAAGGCCCGGTTTATTCGCGATGATAGTAGTCGGTAGCCGGTAGTTGGTAGTCAGTATATTAGCCTGGCGGAGCACCTGCTCCGCCAGGTTCACTCGGATCATTATATCTCCAGCGATGCAAGAGCGTCTTCTGCGGTCTCGGCTGTGATCAGTCCTTCCGCCTGCAATTGCCGAATATCCTGTGCGATGGTTTGACATCCTTCCGGCAGGGGGGACGATCGATCATGGATATCCTTGCCGTCGGAGATGGCCCGTTGCATTTCCTTGTCCACGACCAGCACGCCGTACGCCGCCACCCGGCCGGACGATTTGGCGCTGGGTAGGAGCTTCTGGGTCGAGACCGCCCGTAGCATGGAAGCAAGACGACGACGGAAGACACCCTTGTTTTCCTCCGGATACACGTCGATGATCCGCTGAATGACTTTTTCCGGTGTCGCGGCGTGAAGCTGCGTAATGACGAGATTTCCCGCTTCCGCGGCTGTGATACAAGCCTCCAGCGTCGGTATGTCTCGAATCTCGCCGAGGAACAGGACGTCCGGATCCAGCCGCAACACCGCACGCAGCGCGGCGCCAAAATTCGGCGCGTCGGTATCGATATTCTGCTGCGTGATCACCGCGAGCTTGGATTCCAGATGAATGCCGATGGGGTCTTCAATCGTCACGATGCGAACAGGCCGACGCGTATTGAGATATTCCAGAAGCATCATGGCGGTGGTGGTTTTCCCCGAGCCGACTTCCCCGGCGGTGATGATCAAACCGCTGGAGTTGTTCATCACCGCGTCGATCAAGGCCTGGGGAACTCGCGCCATTTTTGAATCGGGCACTTGTCCGGGAAGAATTCGGATCGTCGCGTTGAGCTTCCCGCCGGCGCGGGTGACGCACATTCGTCCCTGGGCGACAGCCGGTACGTCGCAGATCGCGATGACGTGTCCGGTTTCGGAACCGATGCGGGCGGCTTTGTCCGCACCGATTTTCATTTCGAGGATCGCCTGAACTTCTTCCGCGGAAATGGCGTCCTGCTGGGCTCGTTGCAGCGTTCCTTTCACGCGATAAATGGGCGGTTCTCCCGGAATCAGGTGCAGGTCGCTGGCATCCAGTTCCACAGCCGTTTGCAGCAGGGATTCCAGGTTGGGAGTTTCGTTGTTAGCCATGATGATTTCCTTTCCGTTACAAAGGCAACCCTTCGGGCGGCTCTTCGGGTGGTTCGGTTGGTGTTTCGTCGTGGATATATCCAAGAAGGATGCTTCGTAATTGTTGACGAGCGTCGTGCAGGCGGCGTTTGACGGTTCCGACGGGAATTTGTAATTCATTCGCGACGGCGTTGCAGTCCCGTTGTTCTAGGTAGAACAGCCTGACCGTTTCCTCGCCGGCGGGGGGCAGTTGTCGCACCGCCTCGCGCACCGCGGCCCGCAGTTCGTTGACCATCGCGTCCTGTTCCGGTTGTGTGTGGTTCGTGCCTACGTCGCTCATCGAGCCGGTGGCGGCTTCCGTTCGCCGCCGCAGTATCCGCGTCGATTCGGTTCGTACGATCTGCCGAAACCAGCCGGGGAAGGCGTCGACGTTTCGCAGTTGCCCCAGCCGTCGCAATGCCGTGACGAAACTGTTCTGCATCGCGTCTTCCGCGAGATGCTCATCCCGCAGAATCGCTTTCGCCAACGAAACCGCCGACCGATGGAATCGCTCAATCAGCAATCGCACCGCCGTTTCGTCGCCGCGTTGACAACGGTCCAGGATTTCACATAGCAACTCCGCCACGCCTTCTCCGTCACCCCTGAAGAGACATCCCGCCGCCGGAAGGTTCGGTGGTATTCTACCTTTTTTTGACTGGCGGAGCATACCGGTGGGTTGCTACAGTTTCGGAACCATGAATGTTCATTCGAATTTCTTCGTGTAACCAATCTCTTCCCACCGAAAGGAGACGAATTATGATCGGCGCCTTACCCGAAGACGTGCTCCAGGCCGTGCTTGAAACCCTCCCGCTGGAATGGTCCATCCTGGACTCCGACGACCGGGTGCTCGCCTGGAACCGGCACAAGACGCGCATTTTCAAACGGCCCCCGGAAGTGATCGGCAGAAACGTTCGCAACTGCCATCCCCCCAAAAGCCTGGAGAAAGTCGAGAGGATTCTGGCGGAGATGAAAGCCGGCACGCGCGATCGCGCTCGATTCTGGATCGACCTGCCCCTCGGCCCGGAGAAACAAAAGCAGAAAGTGCTGATCGAATATTTCGCCCTGCGCGACCAAGCCGGAACCTATCTCGGATGTATGGAATGCAGCCAAAACATATCCGAGCATCAAAGTATCTCGGGCGAGAAACGATTGCTGGACGAACAGTAATCTCGGGAACCTCCGTTCGTGAAGTATCACAAGACAACCTGAAACCTTTTCCAACGGCGCTGAGCAACAAGCCGAAACAAGGATCGGCTTGCCGCTCGGCGCCGTTTTCTTTTTCCTAACATTTCATTGTCTCCGCGTCTCAAGGTTGCTACAGTTCTCTCCGGATCGGGATTGACCTATTTTTGAAATTTTACATTGAGGAGCTTGTGTGATGACGCAGAAAGATGGACAGAATTACGCCCCGCGGGCCGCGAGTACGGAACCGGTTTGCCAAAAGGGGGATTTTAAATTTTCGGTGATCGGGCTGACCCACGGGCATATCGGCGGGATGACGCGGCATCTGATCGACGCCGGCGGGGAGGTGGTCGGCGTGTACGACCCCGACCCCGCGAAGGTGGAGAAGTTTTGCAAACTCTTCCCCGGCATCGAGGCCGCCGACTGCGAAGAACGCGTCCTCGACGACGATCGTATCCGGATGATCGTCACGGCCGACATCCCTTCGTTCCGCGGGGCGCTGGGCCTGCGCGTGCTGGGGGCGGGGAAGCATTTCTTCACCGACAAAGCGCCCTTCACCACGCTGAAGCAACTCGCCGAGGCGCGTCGCAAGGTGGACGAGACCGGGCTGATCTGGGCGGTGTGCTATTCCGAGCGATTGAACAGCGAAGCGGCGGGGTTCGCCGAACAGTTGATCGCCGACGGTGTGATCGGGCGCGTCGTGCAGGTGGTGGGTTTCGGCCCGCACCGCCTCAACGCGCCCAGCCGCGACCCGTACTTCTTCAAGAAGGATCAATACGGCGGCATCCTGTGCGACATCGGTTCGCACCAGGCCGAGCAGTTCCTCTTCTTCGCCGGCTGCAAGGACGCCGAGGTGGTCCACAGCAAGGTCGGAAATCTTCACAATCCCAAGTATCCCGAACTGGAGGATTTCGGCGACGCGAACCTTCTGGGCGACAACGGCGCGAGCAATTATTTCCGCGTGGACTGGTTCACGCCGGACGGCCTGAGCACCTGGGGCGACGGCAGGACGTTCATTCTCGGCACGGAAGGGTATATCGAACTGCGGAAATACGTGGACGTGGCGCGCGAAGCGACAGCCGACCACGTGTACTGGGCGGACTCCAAAGGAGAGCACTATTTCCACGCCAAGGGGAAGATCGGTTTTCCTTACTACGGCCGACTGATCCTGGACGTGCTCAACGGCACGTGCGACGCCATGCCGCAGGACCACACCTTCAAAGCCGCCGAGATCAGCCTCCAGGCCCAGGAGCAGGCGATCCGGGTGAAGTGAGGATATTTTCAGAGTCTGTATGAAAACAAGCCGCCGCCGTCCCGACTGCGGAAATGGCGATTTTTCGAGGGCAAGATGCCCCCGATACGCGCGAGCGAAACACCTGCGACACGAAAAAACCGATCTTTCGTTGCTGTATTAGGGTATGGGAATTACTGGACACGTTATTGGACAGAGAAAAACGCGCTTTTGGATTATCCTGATTTTGCGAAGATGAATTCTTTTTCATGGGTAATTCCATTTTAGTTGACTGGGGGGGATGAGGAAGAGGCGGGGGATGCGGGGTTGCTACAGGTTGTGGTATTTCAGGTAAAAAATCCCAATATATGGTGTTTTTCAAGGGTTTCTTGCAATTCCTTGTGCATGTAGATCACTTCTATCTATGGGGTTGTGAAAAAAAATCTTAAATTTCCGGTTTTTTTCTGTTGACACACAAACGTTAAAAAGGCATTGTGCGTTTTATAAAACGTAAAAAGCTTTATAGGACGTTTACCGTCTTTTTTTCTGACCGGTGGTTTAAAAAGTTTTTTTGGATGCCTTGACAGTGCTTCACGATGAATTGGATGACGAATTTTCGTCACAGAATAGACCATTCTTGAAGCATTGATTTGAGGTGTTTTACCTTACAAGTGAATCGGAAATTGCGGAATAGAGAAGTGATCCGGCTGTCATCTCCTCAGAAGCCCTGGGGCCTGCGCGGAGCGAAGCCCCTTGGGGGCAAGCTACGTCGAAGGACCTTACACGCGCATACCCGTGAGGTCCTTCGACTTCGCTCGAAGACTCGCTTCGCTCAGGATGACAGAAAAATATTCAGGATGACTATGGGAATACTGAAATAAGAAAGGCTGTTTCGTTTCGATGAATGTATCGTCAGATCATCACGCGTCCTCAACCGACCGGCGTCAGGGCGACGCTTCGGCGGGGTCGGATGCGGGGCGGTGGTTTCACCGGCCTGACGGTACGGGCGTTCGCCGGCAGCGCCCGCCGAAACTCTATCGCATCGGGGAACTCGTCGAGTATTACGGCCTGAGTCGCCAGACCATTCATAACTACACCACCATGGGATTGTTGCGGGAGTCCGATCGCACGCGGGCCGGTCATCGGCTGTATGACGAGAGCGTGTTTGATCGGCTCGACGCGATTGCACGTATGAAAGAAGAACATCGGTCGCTGGGTTTCATTCGCGAATACTTCGCGCAGGCGGAGGATGAAGGACATGAACGTGAACCCGTAGGGACGTCCTGAAACCCCAGACCCGGCGATTCGGCGGACACGCGGTCAAGGAGGACCGTACCCGTGCGAGAAATGCTGACAGAATGGATGCTGTGGCTTCGACGGCGAGGCGCCCCGCCCTCGCGTCGGGCCGTCATGGCGGCGATGATACCGGGCTTGCTCATCACCGTCGGCGTGACTCTCCTGGTCCATCACGCCGGCTCGGAAAATTCTCCCCCTTCCGCCGCGACGAACTCCCCGAACCCCTCCGCCGTTCCGGGTGAGGCGCTGTCGGCTTTGCGGGACAGCGTCCATCGCACGGACGTCTGGTCCACCGCGTCGCAGCGGACGCGGACGTGGCAGGTGGCGAAGATGGAAACGCTCAGCCGTCTGCTGAGTTCGTTTCCCGCGATCCGCGAGGCGACGGTCCTGCTCGAATCGGGCAGGGAGGCGAAACTCTCCGTCGCGGGTTCGCCCACCAAGGCCGCTGTCCATCTGGTGCTGGAACCGCAAGCGACCATGACGCCGGGCCTGCTCCGGGCCGTCATCGACCAGACCGCCGGGGCGATTTCCGATCTGTCTCCCGAGCAGGTTCGCGTGATCGACAACGCCGGGCGAAGCTACACCCTCGCCGACGTTTCGACTATTTCTCCCGATCCGCGACAGCTCCGCCAGGCCGAGGCGCGTTGGCGCGATCATCTCCGCTCCGCGTTGGCGTATATCCAAGGCCTGACGATTGTCGCGAAGGTCCAAATGCGAAACGGCGAGATGCAATGCAGCCGGGTCCTGCTCTCCCTGCCGTACTCCCACGCCGAGACGATTTACCGCCGCGGCGGCGCGGAAGGCGCCGGACCGCGGGAACTGATCCTCGACGGGATCGTGCGTCGTGAAACCGACCGCGTCCGTCGCGTCGCCGCCGTCGTCGCGGAGGCGCCCCTGGATCGGATCACCGTCGAATGGCATTACGACGTCTCGCCGTCGGCGCAAGCGCCGGTTCCGGTTGATTCTACCTCGAACCAGGCCTTCACGGCGATATTCATGGGAATCCTCGCCTGTGCGGAAGGATGTCTCCTCGCGGGGATCGTCGTCCGTCGCGTTCGTCGTCGCCGTCGTCGGCTCGCGTGGTCGCGCGTGCGGGCGATCGCCCAGCGTCGCCGGGAGCGGCTGAACTCTCCCGAAGAAGAAACCCCCGAAGCCTTTGACGCGATCCTGCAAGCCGACCTGGACGACCTGGTGACGCTGCTGAGCATCGAGAATTCGCAGACGGTGGCGATGGTGCTTTCGCATCTTTCGCCCGCGCGGGCCGCCAAGGTGCTCTCGCGTCTGTCGGCCGACAAGCAGGCGGAAGTCGCGTGGCGGATCGCCGAACTCGCCAAAGCCAATCCCGAAACGCTTCGCCAGGCGGAGCGGAATCTCACCCGTCGCTGGGCGGGGCGCCAAACGCAACGTCCCGCCGACGGGATCACCGCCGTGGCGCGAATCCTCCAGCACGCCGGAAAAGCGGGACGTAAAAACGTGCTGGAAACGCTTCAGCAGCATCAGCCGGACCTTGCCGAAAAGATTTCCCGCCGGTTGTTGTGTTTCGAGGACCTGGCGAGCCTGGATCCGGATCACCTGGCCGGGGCGCTGGGAAGCCTGTCGGGCGAGGAGTTGGCGCTGGCGTTGTGGACCGCCGACGAGACGGTTCGCCCGCCGCTGACCGCGGCGCTGTCGCCCGCGCAGCGCGAGGCGATGGAAGAAGCGGCCGAACAAATGGGACCGGTGCGACTTTCGCAGGTCGAGTCGGCCCAGCAGCATATTGTGGACGTGGTACGGGAATTTGAAACATGCCGGCTCGCCTGGGCGGCGGCTGGGAAAGACGAACAGATGGCGTAGCCGAAGGGAGTAGAACCATGACAGACGGAACGACATTTCGGGAAGCATTGCAGCAACTTCGCCTGACGGAAGAGAACGAAGCCAGGCAGATCTATCAGAAACTGCACGACGCCCTGCGGGGGATGCGTGTGCGGATCGCGTCGATCGAAGATTCGATGGAGAAATGCGGCCGCCAGGCGCAAATCGCCTCACAGAACGGAAACGACACGGTCGCCCGGGGCAACCAGCGCGAAGTGCGGGGACTGACGCTGCTGCGCGCGAAACACGTGGGCGAGTTGGCGGGCATCAAAGCCAAGCTGACCCACGCGCGGGAAGAATGGTTCGAGGCGATGCAACGACGCAAAAACCTCGACGCCGAACTCCGCGTGATGAAAGCGGTGCAACAGACCCTGCAACCCCAGACCACCGCCTAGAACCACGAAAATAAAATGACGCGACGACGTGTACAAACTGTCGGGCAAGGCGACGCCCTTGCCGAGAGACGCCCTCCGCTTCCGAAGCGGCGCGAAGTTTCCGTTCTTTGGGGCATGGGATGTCGTGCGCGCCGAATCGGTCTGCTGCTGGTTCTTTCCCTTCTGACGATTCACGCTGTCACCCCCGTTGTCCACGCCCGGGATAAAACTCCGGCCACGTCGAACTCCGTGGAAGAGGAAAAAATCAACGGGCGACAAAAAGAGTCCTCCGATACCGACGCCTTCGGCGCGTGGGGACGGCTGCTGGCGGCGATGGCGCTGGTGGTGGCGATGATCGTCGCGCTGGGCTGGCTGGTCAAACGAATCGGCGCGGGAAAAGGGCTCCAAAGCGCCGGGGCGCTGAGGCTGGTGGCGCGGGCGAATCTGTCCCCGAAACACCAGGTCTTTCTCGTTCGCCTGGGGCGCCGGCTGGTGCTTCTGGGCGCCGGCCCGCAGGGTCTGTCAGGGCTTTCGGAAGTCACCGACGCCGAGGAGATTTCCGAGCTTCTTCAGGCAGCCGGTATGAAACGTCTCCCAAAGGAAGGAGGCGACGCATGATCGTTCGAGCCGCCTTCCTTGCGTTGTTCTTCGTTACGCTTGCATCCGCCCAGACGACCGCGACACAACCCGAAACCCAGCCGGCGAACGTCAATACCATCGCTTCGCTGGCGCAAAGCACGCTCCGGAACACCAAGTTGGATAACGAGAATCCGCCGTCGCCGACGGGTTCGTGGGTCAAGTGGGTGGTGCTGGCGACGGTGTTGTCGCTCGCGCCGGCGCTGGCGGTGATGGTCACGAGCTTCACGCGGATCGTCGTCGTGCTGGGCCTGCTGCGCCAGGCGCTAGCGACGCCCAACCTTCCGCCCAACCAGATCCTGTTCGCCCTGGCGCTGCTGATGACGGCCGTCGTGATGACGCCCGTGATCCGGGACGTCCACGCCGGCGCCTACGAACCCTTCTCCCAAGGCGTCATCAGCGACACCGAGGCGCTGGCCGCCGGCGAGACGCGCATCCGGGAATTCATGATTCGCCAGCTCCAAACCGGCGACAACACCGAGATGGTCTACACCTTCCTGCCGAAAGAACTGACCGCCGAACGGGATTTCGCCTGGCGGGACGTGCCGACCTGGTCGCTGATTCCCGCGTTCGTATTGGGCGAGTTGAAGATCGCGTTCCTGATGGGGCTGCGGATCTTTTTGCCGTTCGTGATTATCGACATGCTGGTCGGATCGGTGCTGGTGTCGATGGGCATCCTGATGCTCCCGCCGGTGCTGATCGCCATGCCGTTCAAGTTATTGATGTTCGTTCTCGCGGACGGTTGGGCGCTGGTGGCGGGGACGCTGATGAACAGCTTCGGATAAGAACTCACAAAGATCACTAAGGCCACTAAGAGCACAAAGAAAATGGAAATGAAAGCAAGACGACAAAAGAAACCGAGTGAACTTCGTGATCTTCGTGATCTTTGTGATGAACGGGAACGAGAACCATGGATGTAGGCGAAACGATGGAACTGGTCCGGCAGGCGATTTTGCTGTTGCTGGTCGTGTCGCTGCCGGTGCTGCTGACGGCGTTGATCGTCGGTTTGATCGTCAGCGTCCTGCAGGCGGCCACGCAGGTGACCGATCCGACGCTGAGTTTCGTGCCGAAAATCCTGGCGGTGTTGCTCGCGTTGGCGATCACCGGGCCCTGGATGATCGAAATGATCGTGGACTTCGGTAAACAGGCGTTCGGGAATTAAGAGAAGAGAACGCGAATAAGACGAATAAGACGAATGAAGACGAATAAGACAAATAAGACAAATATGTTTAGAGCGACTTTTTCTTTGAAAGGATGCTGTCAGAGAGACATGAACATTATAACACAAAAAACAATTCGTCTTATTCGTTCTTATTCGTCTTACCTGTCCCTGAGGGATTCGCGTTCTCTTGCTTGTACGGAATAGCAATGCAGATGATGGCCGAGACAACCTGGATTCTTACACTGCTGCCGGCGACGTGTCGCGTTGCCGGGGTGGCGCTGATCGCGCCGCCGTTCGGCGCGGAGGTTGTCCCGGTGCGTCTTCGGTTGATGTTCGCCGCGGTGCTGGGCGTCGCGGCTGTCGGGCGATTGGGGTCGCCGATTCAGCCGCCGGTAGATGCAATCGCCTTCGTGGGTTTGGCGAGCCTGGAACTGCTGCTGGGTGTCACGATCGGACTGGCGGCGCGGTTGCTGCTGTCGGGCGTGCAGTTGGGCGCCACGCATATCGCCCAGCAGATCGGCATCGGTTTGGGCGACGCGCTTCAGCCGGGCGAACTGGACGCCTCCGGTCCGGTTCGCCGCCTGTTTACGGTGCTGGCGATCACGATATTCATTTGCGTCGGCGGCGCCGAGTCGCTGCTCGGCGCGACGCTGCGAACGTTTCAGGTGATTCCGCTGGGCGGTGAGGTTCCCCTGGCTGGGCTGTTGGGCCTGACGATCAAGCTGCTGGCGGGAAGTTTTCTGCTGGCGTTGAAGGTCGCGGGACCCGTGCTGGCGGCGATGCTGCTGACAGCGGTCGTGTTCGGCGCGGTCCAGCGAACCTTGCCTTCCTGCAACCTGCTGTCGGTGGGCCTGCCGGTGCGCGTGATGCTGGGTTTGCTGGTGCTGGCCGCCGGCGTGACGCTGCTGCCGGGCCTGATCGAATCCGCCTGGAACCAAGCCGAAATGGTGATGACGAGTTCCTTTTAAAAGAGAACGCGAATCAGACGAATGAAGACGAATAAGACGAATGGATTTTAAGTGAAAAGGATGAGACGCGAAAAAGACATGAACAGTAAAACAAAAAGAACAATTCGTCTTATTCGTTCTTATTCGTCTGATTCGCGTTCTCTTGCCGTACCGGATTTTCGCACGAATCACGATTAACCAATGCCCCAAACGCTGGAACATTCTGAATCGCGCACGCAGGAAGCGACGCCGCTTCGTCGGGACGAGGCGCGGCGCTCGGGGTTCGTTCCCCGCGGCGCGGATGTGACGCACGTAATCGTGCTTCTGACGGCCGGCGTGATGCTCGCCTTGCTGGGACCGACGCTGCTGGCGGGGGTCAGGTCGATGACCGCGACGCTGCTGGACGGACGGGCTGCTCCGCTGGCGAATCCGGCGGCGCTGTTCAGGGCGACGCGGTCGGCGCTGTTGGGCGTGTTGCTCCCGGCCGGCGGGATCATCGGCGCGTGCGTGGCGGCGGCGGTTCTGGCGGGACTGGTGCAGAACAAACCCATGACGACGTTCGAGCCGATTCGCCCGCAATGGTCGCGGTTGAGCATCACGGCTGGGTTCAAACGCATGGTTTCCCTTCGGGGTGGCGTGCGAATGCTCCTGGCGGTGGCGAAACTGGCGGTGCTCGGTTGGCTGGGCGCGGAAGTGGTTCGTTCGGGTGTGAAAGGTTTCCTGAACGTCGCCCACTGCGACGCGAACCAGTTCGCGGGTGTTCTGGCCGGGCAAATGCGTTCGACGCTGGTTCCGCTGATGGCGGCGCTGGCGGGTTTGGCGGTGCTGGACTGGCTGTTTCAGCGGTGGCAGTACCGCCGTGACCTGCGCATGACGCGCCAGGAATGGAAGGAAGACCTGAAACGCATGGAAGGCGACGGCGTGATTCGTCGGGCCCGGCGGAAACGGCAAACCATGAATCGGAAAGGGAGGGAAGCGTGAGTCCATCGAATGGGAACATTTCGGCGTCGGGCGCCACGACGGCCTCGCGTTTACGCGGGTTGATCGTCCCCTCGACAGCGGCGGCGATGCTGTTCGTCCTGCTCGTGCCGATGCACCCGGGGGTGATGGACGTGCTGCTGGCGGCCAATATCGCCTTAGCGGGCGTGATCTTCCTGACGACGATCTTCATCGCCACGCCGCTGGAGTTCAGCGTGTTTCCGTCGCTGCTGCTGGGCGCGACGCTGCTGCGACTCGTGCTGAACATCGCCACGACGCGGCTGATTTTAACCGCCGGCGACGGCAGGTCGTTTGAGCAGGCGCACCTGGCGGCGGGGCATGTGATCTGGTCGTTCAGCGAGTTCGTCGCGTCGGGGTCGCTGGCGGTGGGGGTGATCCTGTTCTGCATCCTGGCGGTGATCCAGTTTGTGGTCATCACCAAAGGCGCGACGCGAATTTCCGAAGTCGCCGCCCGGTTCGTTCTCGACGCCATGCCCGGAAAACAGATGGCCATCGACGCGGACTTGTCGGCGGGATTGATCGACGAACACCAGGCCCGCAAGCGGCGCGAGAAGATTTCCGCGGAGGCGGATTTCTACGGCGCGATGGACGGGGCGTCGAAGTTCCTCCGCGGCGACGCCGTCGCGGCGGTGCTGATCACGCTGGTGAACATCTTCGGAGGCCTGTACGTCGGGTTGGTGCAGTACGGGTGGGGTCTGGAACGCACGATCGGGCTGTTTTCGCGCCTGACCATCGGCGACGGGCTGACGTCGCAGATTCCCGCGCTGCTGGTGAGCGTCTCGGCGGCGCTGATGGTCACGCGTTCGACGGCCCGGATGCACCTGGGCGAACAGGTGATCAAACAGATCACGTCCCGCCCGGAGGCGCTGATCGTCACCGCGGCGCTGCTGGTGGTGCTGACGCTGACGTCCCTTCCGACGCTGCCGTTGTTGATCCTGGCGGCGGGGTGCGTGCTGACGGCCTGGCGGTACGGAAAGCAACGCCCGCGCGACAAAGCTCCGGAAACGCCCGACGAAACGAAACAGGAAATCCCCGCGACGGGAACCGTATCGCGGGAGCTGGAAAAAACGCTGGCGGTGCATCCTTTGCAGGTGGAATTGGGATACGCTCTGATTCGCCTGGTCGACGAAGCCCAGGGAGGCGATCTGGTTTCCCGGATTGACGCCCTTCGCCACCGGATCGCCTCCGATACGGGCCTGGTCATGCCTCCGGTTCGCGTTCGCGACGAGATGCACATCGGTTCGCACGATTACCGCATTTCCGTTCGCGGAACGGTGGTCGCGCGGGGGAGAATTCAACCCGGCAAGCTGCTCGTGACCGGTCAGTCCGACACGCTGGAGATGATGCGAGGCCTGCCCGCCCGGCGGCCTTACGACGACGCGGATGGATTGTGGATTTCCATGAATCAGCAAGGTCTGGCGGACAAACTCGGTTTGCAGACCGAACCCGCGCGCGAGGTGCTGATCGAGCATCTTCACCGAACGGTCCGCCGGCACGGCCCGGAATTGCTCTCTCGCCAGGCGACGGCGGATCGGATCGAAACCCTCCGGGCCGCGGCGCCCAGCCTGGTCGCCGACGTGACGGAAAGACTTCCCGTCGGGCGAGTTCACCGCGTCCTGCAGCGCCTGCTGCGGGAAGGATTGTCCATCCGCGACCTGGAAACGATCCTGGAATCCCTCAGCGACGCGGCCCGGCGGAGCGATTCTCTCGAGGAACAGGTCCAAACGGTGCGAAACGCCGTCTGCCCGACGATGCAACAGGAATATTGCTCCGAAAATGAACCTCTGTTTCGGCAGGCCGGGGATTTTTCTGAAACAAATAATTTCATAAGAACTTTATTTTAATGGTCTTAAAGAAATATTTCGGATTATTAAAGAAATGACTTTAGTAGTTAAAACAAACAAAGAAAATAGAATAGGTAGCATAGGTAATATAGGTAGATGTTAACTACACCTCTCCGTAGGCCCATTGTGTGGAGTCTGCGGCGAAGAATGAACGTAAAGGTAAACCAGAGAACTGGTTACATATATCGAGTGCTCCAGCCACGGACGGCGGGAGTTTCGCGTGAACTGTAAGGAGAACCACGGATGAAAACACGGCAAGGACGAGCAACGGCGGATGAAGTGAAGCATTGGTGGACGGAATTCAAGAAGACCGGTTCCGAAGAAGCGCGGAATCGTCTTTTGGAGCACTATCTTCCGATCGTCAAGTACACCGCCGAGAGGCTCCACACAAAACTGCCTGACGAAGTCGATGTCGACGACCTGATTTCGTCGGGCATTTTCGGGCTCATGGACGCGGTCAAGGCGTTCGACGTCAGCCGCGGCGTGAAGTTCGAGACGTACTGCGCCCAGCGGATTCGCGGTGCGATCCTGGACGAACTGCGCTCGCTGGACTGGGTGCCGCGCCTCGTGCGAAGCCGCGCGGGAAAACTCAACTCCGCCACGCTGACCCTGGAAGCCGAACTCGGCCGCAAACCCGACGAAAAGGAACTCGCCAAGGCGATGCGCCTCAGCATGAAGGAGTTCCGCAAACTCAAACGCGACGCCAACGCGACGAATTTCGTCTCGCTCAGCCGCAAGATGTTCGAGACCGACTCGAACAAGGACGTCCGCGAACTGGACGTGATCGAGGATCCCACCAGCGAAGATCCCGTCCGCGCCGCCCAGCGACGGGACCTGAAGGAGCTCATCACCCGCGGACTCAGCCGCGCCGAGCGCCTGATCGTGATCCTCTACTACTTCGAGGAAATGACCATGAAGGAGATCGGCGAAACGCTGGATCTCTCCGAAAGCCGCGTCAGCCAGATGCACTCGGCGATCATGGAACGCCTCAAGGCCCAGATGGAAAAACGACAAAAGGAACTCCAGCCCGCGTAGGCTGTCGAGAGACCATATTCATAGAACCAATCCGTGGTGTCTCTGAAGTACGGAGGTATGATCAATTCTCCGCGCGGTGGGATTTTTAAGAAAACTTTCCCACCGCATTTTTTATCGCCCCAACCAGCCGCCGTCCACCGTCAGGATGGTTCCGTGGACGTAATCCGACGCCGAACTCGCGAGGAAGACCGTCGCGCCCCGCAGGTCGTCGGGTTGACCCCATCGACCCGCCGGGATTCTATCGAGGATGGCTTGGTTGCGTCGCGGGTCGTCCCGCAACGCCCGGGTGTTGTCCGTGGCGATGTAGCCCGGCGCGACGGCGTTGACGTTCACGCCCCGGCAAGCCCATTCGTTCGCCAGCGCCTTGGTCAATTGTCCGATTCCCCCTTTGCTTACGGCGTATCCGGGAACGGTCAACCCTCCCTGGAACGTCAGCACCGACGCGGTAAAAATGATTTTTCCGTTCCCGCGCGAAACCATGTCTTTTCCGAATTCTCGCGAAAGGAGGAATTGCGCGCTGAGATTCACCTCGATGATCTTGTCCCAATATTCATCCGGATGCTCGGCCGCGGGTTTGCGAAGGATGATTCCGGCGTTGTTTATCAGGATGTCCACGGGCGCTTCATGATTCTTCACGGTGAGGATGAATTCGTACAACGCGTCGCGGCTGGCAAAATCGCACGTATAGGCGCTGAACTTCCTTCCCAGACCCGTCACTTCCTTTTCGATGGCGCTGTTATTCCCCAGCGAAGCGCTGACGCCGATGATCTCCGCGCCGGCGTCGGCGACCGCCAGCGCCATCGCCTTTCCGATGCCCCTCTTGCAGCCGGTGACCAACGCGGTTTTGCCCTGAAGGCTGAACATGTCGAGAAATCCCATGGTGTTATTCCTTTATCGTTTCGTCGCGGCGGATGAGAACTTTCATCGCCCGGTTTGCGCCGGCAAGATACGCGAACGCCTCCGGCGCTTGGGGCAAATCGAATACGTCGGTAATCAGCGCGTCGAGGGGGAAGGCGTCGGCGAGTCGGATGGCTTGCGTGAAATCCTCGCGCTCATACACCCGCGCCCCGCACAATTGCAGTTCGCGCCGGAAAAATCGTTTCAAATCCACTTTTACAGGTTCGGCGAAAATACCCACCACGACGATTCGTCCGCGGCAGCGGGGCAGGGCGGTCATGACCTCCGCGCCGGAAGAGTGGGCGGTGACCTCGAAGACGACGTCCGCGCCGACTTGGTTGGTTTTGTCGTTCACGTACGGAATCAAATCCGTCGTTCGCGGGTTGACCACGTCAAAGCCGAGTTTCTTTGCCAGTTGTACGCGGGATTCGGAAATTTCCGAAAGGATCACGTTCGCGCCCTTGTGCTTGGCGACCATGGCGATCAGCAGACCGATCGGCCCGGCCCCCAGAACGACCACGTTTTGCCCGGCCCGCACGTCTCCCAGGCGAACGTCGTGACACGCCACCGCCAGGGGTTCGATCAGCGCCGCGTGTTTCAGGGAGAGCGTCTCCGGAATGGGCAGGAACGAGTAGGCCGGGACGTCCCAGTATTCCTGAAGCGCTCCGGGCGTCTCGATGCCGATGAATTTCAGGCGATGGCAGATATGACTCAATCCGTCTTCGCACGCGGGACACTCCCCGCAAGGCCGAAGCGGCATGACCACGCCCCGCCGGCCGACGGAAATCTCGTTGACGTTCCGACCGACGGCTTCGACCACTCCGGAGGCTTCATGCCCCAGGACGTGCGGTGTCGTCACGCGGGAATCCATTTGACCGCGATAGATATGCATGTCCGTACCGCATAGCCCGCAATAGGCGACCTTCAGACGGATCGAATCCGCTTCAGGCGTGTCCGAAACGGGGATTTTTTTATATTCGAGTTTTCCTTCGGAAAGATAGAGCAGCGCGTTCATACTTCTTTTCGTTTCTCATGTTCTTTACGCCAACACCAACCGTTTGAGATGTTTTCGCAGCAGTTGTTCGGCCTGTTCGGCGTTTTCGTTTTTTACGGCTTCGTAGATTTCGCGGTGTTCGCGGATGGAGATTTGGATCGCCTGTTGTTTGTCCTGTTGCGCGTTCCAATAGGTGTTTCGCGCCGACCGCTGGAACAGCTCCTGCAGGATTCCGCCGAAGAACCGCAACGTTTTATTCCCGCAGGCCTCCAGCAGGAGCAGGTGAAAGCGCAGGTCCAGTTCTTCCATTTTCGCGAAATCCTCGCCGGTAAGGGTCATCGCGACGACCAGTTCTCCCATGCGCTGCAATTGGGGGACGGTGATTCGTTTGATCGCGAGTTTCAGCACCACCATCTCGATCATCATGCGGGCTTCCAGGGCGTCGGCGAGTTCGTAGTCCGCCAGGTGAAAACTCAGCGCCAAATCCCTTCCGATTTTCTCCGGATCGACGGGATTGACCACCGTTCCGACCCGAGGCCCGCGGGACAGGATTCCCCGGGAGCACAGGGCGGAGGTGGCTTCCCGGATTTTCGCGCGCGACACGCCGTATCGCTCGGCCAGTTCGGTTTCCGTGCTGATTTTATCGCCGGGTTTGTACCCGCGACGGATCACGTCCTGACGCAGCTTCTCCGCCAGCAGGTCGGAATGAATGTTGCGGCGGCGCGTTGTTTTTCTGCCTGACATATCCTTTTTATAGGTTAATCAATAAGTATTAATTGTCAACAATTAAATTGTCATCCTGAGCGAAGCGCAGCCCCTTGGGGGTAAGCTGAAGTCGAAGGATCTTACGGTTTCAGGCGCGTAAGTTCCTTCGACTTCGCTCGAAGACTCGCTTCGCTCAGGATGACAACGGGAAACAGGCGATTTCCCCTCGATGGTTGTTTTGAGATATTCCGATAGGATACCATACAGCCATGACGCCGGAGAATGACATCCCGGAGGCCGAACCGGCCGAATACCACGACGAACCGTTGATCGACGACGAAAAACCGATGTCGCGCCGGTTGCGGTATCTTCTGGTTCTGCTGGCTGTGGGGATGTTCGTCGGCGGGATCGTCTGGAATTATCAAAAGGCCCGGCAGCTCAAGGAGCGTCAGCAGGGGAACTCCCCCGAAGCGCCCACCAATCCCCGTTCCCTCGAACCCCCGCCGGCCGAGGCGTATCCGTGGATGAAACACTACGACGCCGCCAACAGTATTCACAACCGGATTCCCCCACCGCCGGGCACGTTTCGCGTGGACGTTCCGCCGGACAGTTTCGCTCACTGGCTGCGGTACCTGCCCGTCAAGGCGGGCCAGCAGAAGGTGATGCTCCACACGGGCAAGCCCAAGCGAAACCAGCGCGCCCACTGGATGGTGCTCGACATCGACACCGGCCCGGAGGATTTGCAGGGCGGACCCGAGGCGATTCTGCGCCTTCGCGCGGAATACCTGTTCGCCCGCAACGAATTCAAGGCGATCCAATTCCACATTTCCGCCGAGGAAGTCCTCTCCTGGTATCGTTGGCGTGCGGGAGACAGGCCGGTTTCGGTGAAGGGAGAGAAGGTCACCTGGAATCGCGTGGCGACGACGTGTGATGACAGTTACGCCAACTTCCGGGCGTATCTCAATGCCGTTTTCAAATTCGCCGACACGAACACGCTCATGAAGGATATCAAATCCGTCCCCGACGCGAAGAACATGCGGATCGGCGACGTGTTCCTCCACCCCGGAAACCCCGGCCATGCCGTGATCGTCGTGGACATGGTCCGGGATCCCAAATCCGGCGACCTGGGATTTCTTCTCGCGCAGAGTTTCATCCCCGCGCAGGACATGCACATTCTCGCCAACGCCTACGACCCGGAAGGCCTGCCGTGGTATCGAACCAACTTCGGCGAAAAACTCCAGACCCCCGAATGGACCTTCCAGGCGGGGGAACTGCGGCGGTTTCCATAGTGGCATTCTATTGTCATCCTGAGCCCCTAAGGGGTGAAGGACCTTACGCCAACGAACCCGTAAGGTCCTTCACCCCTTAGGGGCTCAGGATGACAGGTAATATCTCGCTCAGGCCCTTGGGGCTCCTTAGGAGATGGCAGCTTAAGTTGCTTGAAGGGTTTACTCATCCCGCGTATCATTTCGCCATGAGCATATTGTCGCATGGTGTGGATATGGTGGATTGCGCCCGGCTTAAGGCCAGTATCGAGCGGTTCGGGGAGAAATTTCTCCATCGCGTCTTCACGCCCGTCGAGCAGGACTACTGTCTCGGCAAGAAGAACAGCACGCAGCACCTCGCCGGTCGTTTCGCCGCGAAGGAAGCGGTGTTGAAGGTGCTGGGCACGGGCTGGCGGGACGGGATCGCCTGGACGGACATCGAGGTGAGGAATCTCCCGTCAGGCCAGCCGGTGGTCAGCCTGTCGGGCAAGTGTCGGGAGGTCGCCGACGAGATCGGCCTGTCGAAGATTCTGATTTCCATCAGCCACATCGAAACGCACGCCATCGCCTCGGCGATCGGGTTGGGCCTGCCGCCCTCGGGCGCGCTGGGCGTTCTTGGGGCGGGAGGATAACATGGCGAACTCGCGGCCCGTCATTTTCCTCTCCGCCGCCGAAGCCAGCGGCGATCACCACGCCGCGAATCTCATCCACGCCTTACGGAAGCGGTTTCCCGACGCGCGGTTCCTAGGGGCGGCCGGACCCGCGATGGCCGCCGCGGGGTGCGAGTCGATCATCGACTTGACGGCCAAGGCGTCCATGGTGGCTGGACCTTTGACGAACCTGCGATACTATCGTCGGGCGGTGCGGCTGTTGCAGAAGGCGATCCGCGAGGCGCGTCCGGATATTCTCGTACCGGTGGATTCCCCGGCGCTGAATTGGCATCTGGCGAAGGCCGCCAAGGCTGTTGGTGTGCCGGTGATGTATTACGTCGCCCCGCAGGTCTGGGCGTGGGCGCGATGGCGAATCAAAAAGGTCCGCCGGCTGACCGATCACGTCGCCTGCCT
>JAFGJE010000011.1 GCA_016929245.1 Phycisphaerae bacterium | reverse complement strand
GACAGCTGGACCAGGCCCATGTTCGACCTGGCCGACGAAATCGGCATGATGGTATATCCCGAAATACCTCATGTGGAGAAAGACGCCGCTCTGGGCCATGATGTCGGCGGGGGAACCGTTTTCGACGTTTACAAAAAGCAGGGACGGCTGCCGAAGGAATACAAACATCAACTTGCGGATCGTATCCACGCCCATTGGAATCATCCGAGTATCTGGGCGTACAGCCTCGGTAATGAGATGTATGAGGACAAGTATACCCCCTTTCTTTGCGACGCCTATGAATATGTGAAAAACGAATTGCACGCCCCTTGGCCGATTTCGCAGTCCGGACGATATTTCAGCCGACGCGAAGGGGACGCGTTCACGAAGAAGGTGGATTTTTTCGATGACCACTACTATTGGTTATGGTCGGAGAGTTGGCCGCAGATGGAGTGGTGGAACTCCCATCTCGGTCGCTACATTGACGGGCGCCTGGATCGCCCCTGGTTTAACGGGGAATGTTTCGGAATGTTTCCGAATAGTAATTACGACATGTTTTTCAAAACATTGCGTACGGATCTTCCCGACATTCCGCGAGATAAATATGCGAGTTTGCTGAATCGCACCGTGGCGGATTTTTCCGGGCAGTGGAGAAAACTCTATTGGACCAAGGCCCGGTCGAATCTTCGGCTGTACGGTATTCGAGGGTTCCTGCTCGAAACCGAGCGGGGGGATCCCATGCGCGGCGAGTACTATAAACGACTCGTCGAGACGCATCGCCGCTGGAACCAGTACATTACCGGATTCGCGACGCATCGCATGCGACCCCCGCGACAGGATGAGATCACCGCGTTCGGTGAAATGGTTCGGCAGGTCAACAATCCGCTGTATGCCTGTACGGACCTGTATTTCCGCCGGCATTTTTTTGCCGGCCGGGATTTCACGACAAACCTGTATACGTTCAACGACACCTTGGAAGACGTCCGCGACGTGGTGGTGCCTCTTCGTATCGTGGACGAAAACGGCAAGACACAACACGAGGAGGTCATCCGTTTTCCCCTCTTGAAGCAGGGGGAAAAGAACGAAAAGCAAATTATATGGCATGTCCCCGCATCGCAAAAAACGGGAAATTATACGGTCGAACTTAGACTTCGTCGGCAGGGAAAAGATGTCGTATCCAATCAGTACAACATCTACATTCTGGGAAACGACGCGCGGCGCACGAAAATCAAGTCGAATCAGAAAATAGCGCTATACCTACCGGCCGACGCCAAAAACGCCGGAGCAAAACACAACGCGATCAAAAATGTGATGGACCGCCTTGGTGTTCGATATGAGGCAATCCGCGGCGCGCAAAGCCTTTCGAAGCACGACATATTGATCCTCGGGCCGGATAGTTTCGATGCGACACTGAAATCCGACGCCGATGCGATTCGTCGTTGGGTGAACCGGGGAGGCAAGCTGTTGTGCCTCGAACAGACGGAACACATCGGGCCGATTCCATTTGCCCGGGAAATGCGCCTGGGGGAAACATTCGCGTCTCGGGTGGATGTGATTGTGCCCCGGCATCCTGTGTTTGACGGACTCAGCGCGGACGACTGGGATATGTGGGATGGAGCGGGGAATCTTCTGACTCGGAAGGACATGGGGAATATTTTTTGTCAAAGAGACATTCAGCCGGTCAGTGACAGTGTCCTGGCAACTTCCGCTCATCACGACACGTTCGGCATGGCGGTGGCGGAAGTTCGTGTCGGTCAAGGTGTGATCTTCTTTTCGCAGGTGGAGGCGACGGAAAAATACGACAAGGACAGCGTCGCGACGCGATACCTGGAAAACCTGCTCCAGTACACGTTGGCGGAATCCTGGCCGGAGGTGGCTATACCGAAATATTCGATTCCACAAATCAAGGGCAAACCGATTCCTTCGTACACGGTTGCCGCGATCCCGCCAAGCAAGGCGGTATACGTGAATCTTCGCGACGTGGCGAATCGCGGGTTTCGGGACGAGAAGGGACAGGACGGAAAAGGCGGCTGGTTTGACGAGGGCGCCAACCAGGACCTTCGCCTGTTGCCCGTCGGAAAACGGACGTTCGCCGGCGTGCCGTTCGATATTATCGATCCCAATACCAATACCGGCCGCAGTTGTGTGGTTCTGCACACGAACCAAAATGGGCGGTACGCCAAGGGAAACCGTCCGGAGCAGGTGGAAATTCCTGTTGGGCGACACGTGAAGCGTCTTGTATTCCTTGTTGCCGGGGCTTGGATACCACCACCCCCGGATCGTTCGGCGATTGGAGAAATCGTCGTAAAATTCGGCGGGGGAAAATGTCTGTATGCCGTTGAAGTCATTCCCCTGCGGTGCAATATAAACATTGGAAACTGGTGGCTTCCCGGCGAACCTCTTCCCGGTGCGCAGATCGGATGGTCGGCCCGTGATCCTCGCATTCCCAATACCATCGGACTGTGGATGTTCGAGTGGACCAACCGGCAGGAGGAATCCGAAATCGAGAAACTCATCTTTCGAACGCGACACAGGCGGGGAATTCCCGCCCTCGTCGCCATTACGGGAGAAATATCGACGGAGGATCCTAAAGCAGAAACCAAAAAATAGTATACAATGCTGAGATTGTACAGCCGGATCGAATGGACATGCTGATCCTGAAGGTGGTTGGTGATGAATTAGTTCTCCCGACGGATTGGGATGTCATGCTCGTTATATTCGAGGCGCCGTGACGGTCTTCGTTCCGGCGTTCCATTCGAACTCGACGGTGTTTCCATTCACGCGCAGGCCGGCGGGTTTGTCGGGCAGGTGCGCCTCAATCCTATCGACGCGGATGTCTTCGGGATAATCGACAGCCAGCACGCCGTCGTTCAGCGACGCGCGAAGTTCGTGCAGCGAAAAGCGGCCTTGTTCGTATTCGTAACTCACGCCGTCGTCGTCGTAGAGAGTAAAGGCGGCCTGGGCGTCGTCGTTGAGGAAGATTTTCAGCGTCATTCCCTCCTCGACGTTCTGTTCGACGTGCTGCCGCACCGGGCCGAGTGGGAGAATCGAATTTTCCCGCAAAAACAACGGCCCGCCGCGACGCTCCGGCGGGGAATACTGCATCGTCGTCGGACCGGTGTGGACCTCGCCCGTCCAGACGTCCAGCCATTTTCCTTCGGGAAGATACACCTCGTCGGTGAAACTCGCCGTCAGCAGCTCCCTGCCGAGGAACCAGTGCGTCAGGAGATTCGTCACCTTCGGATCGTCGGGATATTCCAGCACCAGCGGGCGCATCATCGGCAGGCCGGTAGTGTGCGCGACGTGGGCGTGGGTATACAGGTACGGCACGAGCCGGCTTCGCAGTTGGGCGTAGGCCTGGAACACGGGGAACAGTTCATCGCCCAGCAGCCAGGGGTGGCGGAAGTAGTTCCACGAATTCACCTGCGCCCACGGCATGAGGAAGCCGTAATGGATTCCTTCCTTCGTGGTCACTTCCATGTCGCACGTCACGTACGAATGCCCCGACAGGGCGAGATTCAGGCACGCCACCAGCGTTTTGAACCCCCCGCCGGTGTCGCCCGTCCACGTGCCGGTGTAACGTTGCAAACCCGCCCACCCGGCCGGGGTGAAACAGCAAGGGCGGCGTCCCGTATGCTCCCGGAAGCCGTCGTGCATCTGCCGGCTGTAGAGCAGCGGGTGCAGGTTGTGCATTTCGGCGTCGTTTTTCCCGTTGCCGTAGAAACGATCCGGATGCTCGCACACCTGCCACGCGCCGTCCTGTTTGAAGAAGTCCGCGCCCTGGTCCACGAATTTTTTCAGATGCTCGAACCACGGTTCATCCGGCTTGGTGATTTCGTCCAGGCGCTTCGCGCCCATGAAGTGCGTGTCTTTTTCGGTGTCGTCGTCGAGGAACGTGTGGATGGCGGAGGTGGAATCGCCCGCGTCGTTTCCGACGCGGCGCTCGGCCTGGTAGGTGAAGTCGTAATTTTCGCACAACCAGAGTCCCAGGCGATATCCCATGCGTTTCAGGGCGCTGATGAACGTGTGCGGGCCGTTGGGGGCCCAGGGGGGAATGCGGAATCGGTCCTCGTCCCAGCGTTTCTCGAGGGAGGCGTCGTAGTTGGTTTCCATCCAGCCGGGCTCGAGGCTGATCACGTCGCAGGGCACGCCGCGATCGCGCAGATTCACGGCGTCGGACATCACTTCGTGGTCGTCGGCGTTGATGCGGCAGATGAACCACATGCCGAAGGACCATTTGGGCGGCAGATAAGGTCGGCCGGTCAGTCGCGTGTACTGATCGAGCAGTTCCGGAATGGACGGGGCCGTGAAGAGATAAACATCCAGTTGCCCGTCGGGGATGAAAATCCGCAGCGTTCCGCCGTCGCGAGCGCCCAGGTCCCACGCGTGACGATACGTGGTATTCACCAGCAAACCGTACCCGCGCGTGCTCATGACGAACGGTATGGGAATATAACTCGACACGTTGCGGACGGCCAGGTCCGCCGTCGTGCCGCGGTGTTCGATCCGTTCGCGCGTCTGGTCCCCCAGGCCGTGGAATCGTTCGTCGTCGGCGATTTGAAATTCGAGAATGAATCCGCCGTTCTCATTTGCCCCGGCGACGCCGGCGAGAACCACCGATCCGTCTTCCGCCCGTAACGTGATGTCGAGGATTTCACCGCGGGAAACCTCCAACGCGCCGCGGGACGTCGAAACGGATTCCGAATCTCCGACGGCGACGTCTTTGTCCCGGATTTCCGCGAAGTTGTCCGACAGAAAGCCGTACCGGTTCAATCCCGAACCGGGTTGCTGATCTTCGTCGAATAAGGAAACGCGAAATACCTGTTCGCCCAGCGATCGCAGCCGCAGCGTCCGGCGGTCGTCCTTCATGGGATTTCTCATGCTTGAAGCTCTTTTCCTGATCGGGAGAGAAACCGGGAAGCAATTTTTATCTTCCGATTCGAAGGGTGTAAAGACGTTCGGAAAATCCTATTCGATTCGCCGGATTTTACAAGCGATATCCCGTGAAAAAGTCGGAGGCGTCACGGTCAGCGATCCGTCCTTCGCGAGGACCTTTTGCCGGCCCGTGATTTTTCCCTTTTGGGTGTTCCACCATTCGATTTCGTGTTCGCCGTCGGCGACGTCGTTCAGCGTGACGGAAATGTTCCGGATGGGCGTCAGTTCCGCCGGACCTTCCAGGCGGCGCTGCGAGTTGTTTTCGCGGTTGTGGAACCACAGCAGGCTGCGTGTTTTGCCCCGCAGGCCGATGACCAGCGCCCGCCGTTCCCAGGCCGCCTGGGTGTAGTCCTTCAGCGTGATATCGCCCAGGCGAGCCCAGCCGCGACCCGTGTTGCGCAGCACCACACGATTTTCGCCTGCGGATAACGGCAGCGAGAACGTTTCCGTCAACTCCCCCGCGCCGGGATCGTTCTTTCCGTCCGTATCGCTGATCTTCCGCGTTTGAATAACTTTGCCGTTGAGTTCCACGTTCAACGTCGCGCCGTCCCTGGCGACGGCGGTGACGGGAATGTTCATCCTGCACGATTTTCCGGCGTGGATCGTGATAACGAGATCCTTCGCGAAATCCTTCTGATTGGACCCGAACAGCAAGGCCGGCAGACTCCCCTCCAGTGCGCGACGATGCATGAAGTCCACGATTTTGGCGTCGGTGATCGATTTGTCGATGTCCCGCGACACGACCCAGATCACGCCGTCCTGCACCTCGTAGCGGGCGGCCGAATTCATCTCCCACGCCGGGCGCGTCGGTACGAGCATGTCGGCGTCGCCGTTTTCGACGTCGGTTTTGATCGCCAGAAACTCAACAGGCTCGAACCCCGCCGTCGTCCAGGGAATTCCTTCGATGAAACGAGAAAACGGCTTGAACCATCGCGCCGCGTCGGTGGGGATGAGATAATTGGAATCCCACCAGAACAGCACGTTGCCCGCCGAACCCGTCATCGCGCAGGTCCACAGGCCGTTGTGAACGTACAGTCCTTCGGGATCGAAATGCGGGGCGTCGTTGACGTGCGGGTAAGCCATGCCGTATTCGCCCCCGATGATCGGTTTGCGATATTGCCTCTTGTACCATTGCATGTATCGCATGTCCGTGGCGTCGTTCGGATATTTGTGCGTGGTGATATAGTCGATGTCCGGCAGACGCCAGATGTCGGGATCTTCCACGATCCAGGAAGAACCGAACGTCGTACTGACGAGATGCCTGTTGGGATCGATCTCCTTCAGGTAGCCCGACATCTCGCGGTGCCAGTCGCGCACCGATTGAATATTCTTCTGGAACCCGTCCATGTAGTTCATCTCGTTGACCAGCTCCCAGCCGAGGATGTTCGGCGAATATCCCCACCGGGCGATCATGTAACGGAACTGCCGCTTCATCAGGCGCTTCGCGTCGGAGTTCGTGAAAAAATCCTCCGGCTTGTCGCACGGGCCGCCGTTGTCCTTGTTGAAGGGCGCCTGCTTCCAGTGCGAGGATATCGCCCAGGTAGTCTGGACGAGATTGGGAATAACATACAATCCCCGCCGACGGGATGCCTCGAGGAGGAAATCCGTCCGCCAGCCGTTGGGTTGCGAGAAATGGGTCAGGTCGTTTCCCACCGTCAGGTTAAGCGGCGAATTGCCCAGCGTCTGGAAATTCACGCTCGTGTAATTCCCGCCGAACGCGGCGATCAGGTTGATATTCTGCAGCATCTTCAGAATATCCGTCGGCGTTTCGTTCCAGTAGTGCATCCCGAATCCGATGCCGTAAAAACATTTCCCGCTGTCGAACGCCAGATAATACGGATCGGTTTTGCTGACGCGAAGAAAACCGTCGCCGTCACCTTTCACCGCCTGGAAGGCAGCCAACTTCGTCTCCGCTGTTCGTCCCTGATTGTCCCGCAGTGTCAGGTGATAGCGATATTCGCCTGTTTCCGTCGGCGTGAAACGAACCTTCCACGTCGGTTCGCCGATGGGTTGGAGATTGTCCCTCATGCGATACCCGATGGAATTGGCGAAGTGAGGCTGATAGTAAAAACCGTCAATCGTAATTTTCTTTCCGGACGGTGAAACAATATGGGCCTGGAGATTTATGTCGTCGAAATCATAGGGATTTCCGTATTCCGCGAGAAGAGCGACCGTTAATTCCAGTTTTTCATAGCATTCGATATCTTTTTCATTTTGCGATACATCGAGAATCTTCGGATTTCCTTTGTAGTTCTTCCGGTCGATATCTGATGTTTTCTTCGTTGTTTTTCCTTCGTCGGGCGTTCGGTTTCGGGCGTCCTGTGCGCGTTTCTGAATTGCCGCCAGCGTTTCCGGCGGAACGTTTCCGAACACCAATAATCCGTATTGGCGCGGATCGGCTTCACTTTTCCCCGACCAAAGTAGACGGTTGAATCCCTTGTCGTGCCGGTCCACGAGCGAGATATTGAATCCCGCGGCCTTGCCCTTTTTCGCGTTCAATCCGTTCAACCCGGAAACGGGTAAGGCGATTTCCAGGATGTATCCGTCATTCGTTTTTTTCGCGGCGACTTCCGACGCGGCGAACAATTGAACGGTATTCGGATTTCGATGCACCCAAAATCCCGGGGCGGGGCCTTTCTTTCCACCCGTTGTGTACGAAACGAGAATCTGATAATCGTCATCCTCCTGATTCGCGTCGGCATGGCAACTGTCCAGACGATTGTCCAGCCAAAGCTCCACGCCGTCGTTCGAGTAGATCGCCCCGCCGGAATCCGGCCCCTGAAGTTCATTGTCCCGCGCTTCCAGGGCGAAGTAGAGATTCTCGTCGTCGAAATTCGAGTACAGCAGCGCGCTGCAATCGGCGTCGTCCTTGACGTAACCGTTCCGCGAAAAACAATTGCCGCGATTCAGTTTCACCGGAGCGGATCGATCCCAGTCCTTCAGATCGCCGTCGACCTGAATCGTCTTGGCCGGCATGGAGAACAAAACCTTGTCCTCCGCGTGAAGAAGGCCGGGGGAGAGAGAAACGACCGGAAGCATGAGGAAAAATCCCGAAATAATACTTATATTAGTATATCGATTCATTTGAGTCTCCTTACGATATAGATGTGTTTACTACTATTTGTACTGTGTAAATTTCTAAAGATTTTTAGACACTGTAGCAACGATACATGGAATTTCTAATGAT
>JAFGJE010000150.1 GCA_016929245.1 Phycisphaerae bacterium | reverse complement strand
TTGCTCCTAAAAAGAGTAACCAACAACTACTGCAAGTCACTGTAAACAAAAGAATAACCGAGCGCCAGAAAAAATTCTCACACACAACGCCGGGGTTGGACGCCAAATATGATATCTGGGTCAGCCTGAACTTCACAGGCCCGGCCTTTATTCCGGGAGACAAACAAAAAAACGCCATCTATATTGAACGTTTAGTGCTATCCATATCCCGATGACATTAAGGATTTAATCTGCATTCAACTTTTATCCATAGTGCAATTATCTCTCGTGCGTCCATGAACAAATACAAACATTCTGGATTTGTTCATCGATTGCAAGATTGCACCTGGCTCATCGAGGCGCTAATCGAGACTAATCGAGGGAGACTAATCGACTAATCGAGGGACACACATTCATTTGACTAATCGAGGGACACACATTCATTTCTTTGCTTTTATAGCAATGAGCAATATTGGTCTATGTTGTATTCAGTCATCCTCTTCTTCCTCGTCTTCATCGTCTTCATCGTCTTCATCGCGGCGGCGGCGTTTTTGTTCTTCGGCTCGGAGTTGTTCCGCGCGGGCGCGGATTTTGTCGGCGAACCGGGCGGTGGAGCAGCGATACTCCCCGAATATCGCCCGTTCGATCCGCCCCCAGTCTTCCACCACGATCACATTGGAATCGTCCCAGCCACCCAGCCTTTCGGCGAGTTTGTCCAGGTGTTTGGGCTTGTCCTTGACGCGAGGAATCCAGATCGCCTTCATACCGTTGTCGCGGTAGGCTTCGATGTCCGACTCCTTGTCGCCGACGCCGAATCGAAGGTTGGGAAAATGCTTCCGAATCCGTCGCAGCCGGGCGGCTTTGAACTTCCCCGAATCGCCCACCATACCGCGCGCGGTGCTCAGCACGAGCACCCCGTCGGGGTATCCCTTCTCCTCCAGCCACAACCGGCTGGTGCGCGTCAGGTCGTCGGGGCGATGCGTCAGGTAGATCACGTCGTGCGTTTCGGCGATCCGCCGCATGACGCGCCGCGAATCGGGCATGGGCTTGCCGCCGTCCCAGAGCACCACCCGGAAAAAGGAACTCTCCACCAGCGTGCGATCCAGATCGACCACGACGAAGCTCGATTCGGGATTCCGCACCGACACCAGCAGCAGCGCCGGCGGCAACTCCCGCGGGGCGCGACGCTCCTGGTCGGTTCCGCCGGCGACCTTCACGTAAAAACGAACATCGCCCACTCCCTCCGTCCGATAGCGAACGGCCGCGTATCCTTCCTGATCCGTAACCACCCTGCCGACTTCTTTACCGTCGGATAAACGATGGAACGACAGCGTGATTCCCTCCACGTCGGCGTCGCGGGCGTAGGATTTCACGCGGGCCTGGAGCTTCACCTCGCGATCCGGAGGAGTCAGCACGTCGAAGGCGTAGAAAATGAATCCTTCCACCCCCTCACCGACGATCGTGCTGCCGATATCGGCGGCGATGTCCCACTTGCTTTTCCTATTCGGCCGACGCGACGGGCGAGTGTTCGCGTCCTCTCTCGACGCGTCGGCAGATGGTTCGCGATGGGCAGGTTCCGCGTCGTTAACGCGCTGACGGCGGGGAGTATCCTCCGTTCGGCGATGATCGTCATCCTCGCCGATCTTAAAATGCACCGCCTGGGGGGACTTGACGCTGACACATCCGGCGAGGAGCATCCCCAGGCACAGCCACCCGAGGCTAGTCGTCGTCCTCTTCATCGTCATCATCGTCGTCTTGACAATTCTGGCGGGACTTGCTCGAACCGGCGTAGTACGAGGCGTACCGATTGGCGGTGCGGTTCCACTTGGGATTGCCCGTATTGGCCTGGACTTCCACCTTCTCCGGGGCGTTGACGCTCAGGCACCCCCCCAGACCGCCGACCAGAACCAACACGATCATCAGCAACAGTATCGATTTCATGGAAGCATCTCCTGTATTGCGGATTGCAACGGGCCTATTGTACCAGCCGTCCGGGATACATCGTAGCCTTTTTTCCTCCGGTCAACGATGTGGGAGGAATCGGGCGTTCCGCCACGACAATTTCTCCTCATCTTCTCGTGGTAAATTGGTCGATCTTGGTAAAATACATCAGATAGGCGATCTGTGCGGTCTCCAGGCTGTTTCCAAAACAGGCCGCGTACTGTACTGCTGGGACCAGAATGCAGGAGATTCGTTGGGTGAAAGGCAAAGCCGTCTATACCACCGGAGAAGCTGCCGAAGTCTGTAATCTTTCGCAGCAGACGATCATCCGCTGTTTCGACAGCGGGCAACTGAAGGGCTTCCGCGTACCGGGCAGCAAGTTTCGCCGGATTCCCCACGAGGCGCTGGTGGACTTCATGCGCGCCAACCACATTCCGCTGGAAGGCCTGGTCGGCGACGTCATTCGCGTGCTGATCGTGGACGACGACAAGGAGATCATCGATCTGTTCGAGGACGCCTTATCCTCGGACGGGCGATTCGAGATCGCCACCGCCCAGACGGGCTACGACGCGGGCCTGCGGACGCAGCAGTTCCACCCCAACGTGATCATCCTGGACTACATGCTGCCGGACATCAACGGAAACGCCCTCTGCAGGTCGATCCGCGAGAATCCCGCGCTGCAGGACATCAGGATCATCATCATTTCGGGCGTCGCGGACCCAGCCGACGTGGAGATGCTCAAAAACGCCGGGGCCGACGACTTCATCCGCAAACCGTTCCACATCAACGAAGTGATCGAACGCATCGTCGAACTGGCGAAGGCGTGACGAGCTTCACTCGCGATGGTCAGGAACCCGTCGAACGATAGTGTCGCACACCGATTTTCCAGACCTGTAACGAGATCAGCATAAACACCACACCGATTCCCGGCGCTGCCTGCTGGAACCCTCGCGAGGAACCCAACGCGGAATCCTCCTTCCCGAGAATCGCCAACGCCGGAAAATAACTCACGCACGCCAACGGCACGACGAACGTAAAAAACCTTCGAAACCAAGGCCGATAGATCGACAGCGGAAACTCCGCCGTCTCCGCCCCGCCATACGTAAACGCGTTCATGATTTCCAGCGACTCGACGGTCCAGAAGCAAAGCGTCGCCTGGAGAACCCACAGGCCGTAGAACAACGTCGCTCCTCCGAAAATCGCGAACAGCGCCAGCAGAATCGTCCCCGCCGTCCAGGTGACGTTCAAAACTCCCGCGGCCCAGAACAGAACGATCAATCCCTGCGTGAGTTTTCCGATGCGAAAGAGCGTCAGCTCCTGGGCCGCCACCTGCAACGCCGTACTTCGAGGACGAAGTAACAGACGGTCGAATCCGCCGTCGCGAACCTTGCGATAAAACTGGTCGAATCCCCGTCCGAAAGCGTCACCGATCGCCATCGCCACGTTTACCAATCCGAAGAACAAACCCACCTCCGCCAGCCGCCAGCCTCGAAGCGTGCCGAACCGCTCGAACAGCGCCCAGATGCCGACGACGTCAATCGCCGTCGCAAAAAAACTGCTGATCGACAGCATCACGAATGACGCGCGGTACTGCATCTGGCTGCGAATCGATATTCCGATGTACCGAATGTAGAGTCTCGCGGCATTCATACTCAACCTCCCTGCACCACAAGCCGTCGCAGCCCGCGCTGGAGCAGCAGCTTCCCGGCAAGAATCAACACCGCAGTCCATAACAACTGATACACCAACACCCCGACAGCCGACGACACGGAAAGATGGCCCACGAACAACCGAATCGGCAGATCGATCAGCCCAATGAACGGCAATGCCCGAAACACCGGTTGAAGGAAATCCGGGAACAGCGGAATTGGAATGACCATCCCGCTCAAGAGGAACATCAACGGTGAGATAATCAACGTTATCCCCCGGCCGGACGTCGTCCAGAACATGCTGATGGTCATCAGCAAACTGATCGAGGAAGAAAGAAGAACGGCTGCCAGCAATGAAATCGCGACCGCCGCCAGATTCCCCGGCCCGGGCCAGCGAAGCCACCCCGCCAGCGTCGCGAGAATGAACATCGGCGTCGCACGCAGCAGCACCGGTGTGATGCGATTGGCCATCTCTCTTGCAAACCACAGATTGTACAGGTTTGTTGGCCGAAGGAGTTCATATGCGACGTTGCCGCTGGTAATTTTCCCCGCAATCTCACCGTCCACTCGAAACGGCAGGAGCATAATGAATCCCTGAGACAACCAGACATACGACACGGTTTGGTTCAGGCTGATCGGTTCGCTGCCGACGGCATTTTCATAAAACGCCTGGAAAATCATCATGCGAATCAATCCCCAGAAAAACTGGCAAGCCATCCCCGCCGCCGCAGCCGCCCGATATTGCAGCAGCAACCGAAACCGCGCGCTGAACACCGCCAGGTAAGGCCGGATCATAACACCTCCGACTTTTGCAGTTGATTCAATGACAAAGCGGGTTGGCCCCACGTTACGAGTTGCCATTCGTCAGCTTGGATGCGGAAGCGATTGATCGTTGCATTATCCAGGGCGAACCGCCGGTGCGCCTGATGGTGCAGGCCGACGGTATGCTTGAATACATTCATCATGATGTGACCGTGCGTGACGATCAGAATTTTTTCGCCGGCGTGCCGTACGACAAGCCGGTCAATACAGCGGATTGCACGATCGTGGACCTGGGCCGCCGTTTCACCTCCGGGCGGCGCAAAGGAGGGATCTTCCCAATACTGTTTGTACAAGTCAGGAAATTTCTCCTCGACTTGCGCCCAGGTTAATCCCTGGAAACAGGTAGCGTTTCTTTCACGTAGGTCGGAGTCAGGGAGTACCTTCATCTTCAGACGTTGCGCCACAACCGCAGCGGTTTCCATCGCGCGGCCGAGATCGCTACTGTAAATTGCCCCAAAACTCTCGCTTGCAAGCCTGTCCCCCAAACACTTCGCCTGTTGCCGGCCCAACGCCGTTAACGGGGAATCCGCCTGTCCCTGTAGAATCTCCTGTTCGTTCCAAAGGGTCTGGCCGTGACGGATGATTACAACTTCACAAGGCAAGTCGGTCATGTATAACTCCCTAAGGCCATTGTTGATGGCTTTTTCTCGCCGTACAACCGGGCGATGATCTCCTCAATGGGCGGGTTCTCGACGAACAGGTCGCGGATTTCGTGCTTCGCGGTGATCCGGGCGATGAGCTTCGCAGGTGCGACACGCTGCGGGTCGAATCGCAGCGTCAGCCGGCGCGGGTCGCGAGAAATGATCTCCGCGTCGGGATCGCTGATATGGCCGTTCTCGTGGACAAGGTCCACAATGAGTCTCCGCTCGCGCGTTACGCGGGCGCGGAGATCGTCTAACGTACCGTCGAGGAAAATACCGCCTTCGTGGATGACGATCACACGCCGGCAAAGGGCTTCGATGTCGTCCATATCGTGCGTCGTGAGGATCACCGTCACGCCGCGATCCCGGTTCAGCCGTCGGATAAATTCGCGGACCGCGAGTTTACTCACGGCGTCCAGGCCAATCGTCGGTTCGTCGAGGTAGAGAATCCGCGGCGAGTGCAGCAGCGCCGCCGCGAGGTCGCATCGCATCCGCTGGCCGAGGGATAGCTGGCGGACAGGCGTATCTAGCAACGGTTCGATTTGCAGTAGTTCGACCAGTTCGTCGCGGGTTCGTTCGTATTCGCTCTGCGGCACACGGTAGATATCCCGCAACAGTTCGAAGGATTCGACAGCCGGCAGGTCCCACCAGAGCTGCGTACGCTGGCCGAACACCACGCCGATGTTCCGCACCGTCTCGATGCGATGCTTCCAGGGTGTCTTTCCGAGCACTTCCACCCGCCCCGCCTCCGGCACGAGGATGCCGGAAAGAATTTTCACCGTCGTGGACTTGCCTGCCCCGTTCGGGCCGATATACCCAAGCAATTCCCCTTCCTCCATGGAAAAGGAGACGCCGTCCAGCGCCCGAACGGTGCGATACTCCCGCCGCGCCAAACCCACCAGCGCCCCCAAAGCCCCAGCCCGTCGCCGGGCGACGCGAAACGTCTTGACCAGATTTTCCACAAGAATCTGAGGCACAACTCCCAAAACCTTTCAGCGCGCAAAATCGCTGAAAGATGTACGAAAAAGCGTGACATGGACAACAAGAACGTGGTTGCTGCGCTACGCGAACCACGGCGCCCTTTGTTATTTTTCTTGGGTGTACAGAAACGTCAGCACACCCCATCGGCCCAGGGGGATGGCTTGTTCCAGGAAGATGATGTCTCGGAATTCGCCTTCTTGTACGCGGGGGAACCACGTTGCCGCCGTCGTGCCGGCTTGGAAATATCCGCGGGCCGGTGGGATTTCGTGGGCTAGCGCGCGGGTGGTCGGGGAATCGGGGGGCAGGTTTTCCGGCGCTTCGACGGTTCGGCGATAACGCGCGGCGAAGGCTGCCGACGATAGTTTTTTCCAGGCATAGTGGTTCCAGTTCCATTTGATGGCCGCACAAGGCAGAAGGTTTGCTTCGGCGTAGCGGATGGCCGTGCTGGTTAGGGACGTGCCGAACGTCTCGGCCAGCGAAAGGATTCCCGCCAGGCCGGGCTGGACGGAACGGGCTTTATCCACAAATCGCTCTTGCGGCAGGAGCAGGTGCGCGGCGAACAGGTCGGCCTCCTGCTCCGCGAGATTCCGCGATTCATATTCGCACACCGAGCGATGCATCGGCGCCCGCCCGGCGGCCAGGGCGTTACGATGTTCGTCGATATAGTAATGGCCCAGCTCGTGGGCGAGTGTAAATCGCGCCCGGGGGGAATCAGCAAACCCAGCCGATTCGACGTTGCAGAAAATATGATATCTCCCCGCTCTGTGCTCCAGCATGCCGTCGAAGGAATCGCCGTATTCGCCGAAGCTCATCGTGATCTGTTTCGCGCGGGCGATCTGATCGGGCTCAACGCGCCCGTCGGGACAATATTCCCCCGCGACGGCTTGGGCGAGTTCGACGATCTCCTCCCGACGCTTCCGCGCAAGTCGCGTCGAGGCAGCCGGGACGTCCAGCGCCTTGCCGAAACGCCTGCGATACCGGCGTCGAAGATTGTCGTCGAATTGTCTACTCGATATTTTCGCCATCTTCCGTCTGGTTCCGCTTTCTCTCCGCTTCCTGACGATCCCGTCGCATACGTTTTTCAATCTCCGGTGGTATCGGCTTGCCGTTCCGCGCCGCCTGTGCGAGATGTTCATCAACCTGCGCATCGGAACCCAACGTGAAAGGAATTACGTCAACCGTCTCATTCTTCTTATCTTCAAACACCGTCGCGGAATCGCGAAGGATTTCGGGTAAATCCATCGTCGCATCTGTAAATTCCGCTTCGGCGCGTTGCACGTCCTTTTCGCATTCAGGCGCTAACCAGCCCAGTGCATGCAAAGTCTGAAACACTTCTTCTTCTAAAGCGCGATCGCCTGCATCCGTTGGTGTGAACTTGTTTTCGTTATTCCTCATGGGATGATTCTTTCTTCCCGTCGTCGGTTATGTTGTTAGTAAAAAATTCCGCGATTTTCCGCATCGCCCGCCGGCGGATTTGGCGCAGGTTTTCCGGTGTTGTGTTCAGCGTGCGGGCCAGTTCGTCGGCGATCTCATTCGGCAGTCGCTGGTGATCCTTCTCAGGCCGATACCATTGAAACGTCGTGCGGATCACAACCTGCTCACGTTCCGTCAAGGCTTCGACCGCCCGGCGCACCAGCGTTTCCCGGGCCGACGGCTCTGCGGAGGCGCAGCTGGAATCGGCTATCTGCTGCCAATGGTCCAGTTCGATTTTCCGTTCACCCAGCCGCGCCCGGCTGCGCAGAATATCCTGCACGATCCGCCGCGCGATCCAACCCATCCATGCCCGGGCGCGCAGTCGCAGCCGCTCTGGATCGGTTATCCCAGCCGGGTCGAACTTGTGGGCGTTTTCGTAGGCGGCGCGGAACACATCGGCCGTCAGGTCCGCCGCCCCCGCCTGCCCGCCAAGAAGATCGCCGTACGCCCGAAAACACACTCGATACATGTATTCCACATGCCGTTGATAAAACACGTCCCAGGCCGTCCGGGCGCAGGGAGCGTCCTCCTCCGCCAAGGCCATGTAGACCAGCAGACCCGCGTCCGTTTCGTCAGCCATAACGGCTGCGTCATCCCGCGCCGGGGGTGATGTCATACGAAAAACGTCCTTCGGTTCCGGAAACGTTTCGAAAATGTTCCCAAAAAACGTGTATACCGCGTCTTTATAACTTCCAAACAGTATACGGCAAAGCGTGACAGGGAATCAGGCTTCATCGCCGGGATTCTCGTGGGTATCCTCGGAAATAACGAAACGATAGGTTCCCGAGCCCACCTCGATGACCACCGTCCGCGGTTCTTCCCTTCCGGCGAGAATTCCCGGCGCGATATCGAGAAAGGCATGGTCCTTCCAGATGACGGTTCCGCTTTCCTCGACGGTGCAATTCTCCCCGCCGAGCTTGGGGAGATGGATCGAAGCCGTCGAATTCACCGGAACGGTAACGTCGAGGATCAGGGAGTGACGGTTGGAAAAATCCTTCCGCCAGCGCGAGGAGATCACCCCGCGCACCGTCCGGATCGACGCGCCGGCGTGATGAAGTTCTTCGGGAATCCGCGGGCGGATGTCAAACCGCTCGAAACCGGGCGTGACGCCGTCCGGGCCGAAGAAGCCCGGCCCGGCGATTCCCGCCAGGTCGTTGTAGAGAAACCTGTCGATGGTCGCCCACATCATCATGCTGTCAGCCCGCCAGCGGGGGTTCTTCGGCTGAAATCGCCCCCAGGATTCCCAGATCGTCGTGGCGCCCTGATCGACCATGTACCCCCAGCCCGGATAGCTCGTGACGGTCGCCGCCCGGAACATCACATCCGCCAATCCGTTCGTGGCGAGAGTTTCGACCATCGCGGTCGTGCCGATCGTGCCGGTGTGGAGATGCCCGTCGTGTTCCCGGACGATGCTCTCGACGACGTGATGGATCACATCCTCTTCGAACCCCTTCGGCACGATCCCGAGCGCCAGCGGAAACAGGTCGGCCGTCTGCGACTCCGGAACGTAGCGGCGTTTTTCCTCGTTGAACCATTCGCGGTTGAAGGCGTCGGCGATCTTTTTCGCGAGGTTCGCGTAGTTTTGGGCGTCCCGCGTCCGCCCCAGCACCTCCGCGATCCGACCGAGGAGCAGCGCGTTGCGGTAGTAACAGCCGGTGAAGATGATCGCTCCCGGCGTTTCACTCGACATGAATTCCTCTTCGCCGGGCGATTTCCCCGGGAGCATATGGTCCGAACATAACTCCAAACCGCCCAAAACGAGAAGATGATCCTCCGCCTGGGATGTCAGATAATCCGTCCAGGCCTTCATGCCGTCGTAATGCTCCTCCAGGACGCGACGGTCGCCGTAACACTGATAGACGTACCAGACCAGGGGAAGATAACACACGTGCGGGCCTCCCGGATACAGATTCCGGTAACTCGGCGCCGCGTCGGGAAGCACTCCGTCCTTCCGCGCCAGCCGGATGTCGCGCAGCCATTTCGTCCAGAACCGGGGCATGTGTTTTCGGGTATACAACGCCCCGCCCACCGACGCCGGATCGAGCGGCGCGCATTTTTCGCGGTGCAGGCAATCCAGCGGCAGGCCGAACGATTGGTTGGTCAGCGTCCATTCGACGTTCTGATGAATGCGGTTCAGCAGCGGATTCGAGCACTCGAACGTTCCGAACAGGTCCACGTCGGAATACACGACCCGCCCCTCCAAATCTCCCAGCCGCGGCTCGCCGGGATGTCCCTCCACCTGCACGTAGCGAACCGGATGGTACGTGAATCGGGGTTCGTGGATTTCCTCACCCTCGCCCTTGAGGATATACGTATTCGTTTCCTGCGAACCGGGATAGGGACGTTTGTCGATCAGGCCGCCGGGTTCGAGATATTCCCCGTATTGGATCGTGATTTTCGTTCCCCGCGGACCTTTGACGTGCAACCGCGCCCAGCCGCCGAAACATTGCCCCAGGTCGTACACGAATTTTCCGGGCGACGGCTGCGCGAGGGAAACCGGCGTGAGGGTTCGATTCACCTTGATCGCCGGCAGAAGCTGCGATTCCATCACCCCGCCGGGGGATTCTTTCACGACGGCGGGCGACCAACGGGAATCGTCAAATCCCGCCGCCGCCCAGCCGGGCTGTTCCCGCCGGGCGTCGTACACCTCCCCGCCGACGACGCTGTTGAACAGGATCGGTCCGGGAGAGACGCGCCACGTCTCGTCGGTTTTGACGCGCAAAACGTCTCCGTCAACCGACTGAATATTCATCTGCATCAACAGCCGCGGGGAATCGCCGTAGGCATGGACGACGTCGGTGAGGTCCGGTTCCGACGGCTGGCAATAAAACCCCGCCCCCAGCATCACACCGATAGCGTTGGTTCCCTCGCGGAGATATTCCGTCACGTCGTACGTCGCGTACAGAATTCGCTTGTCGTAGTCCGTGGAAGCGGGATCCAGAACGTGATCGCCGACCCTCCCGCCGTTGAGATACAGCTCATAACACCCCAGGCCGGAGATATACACCCGCGCCCGCCGGATGTTCCCGGGCACGGAAAACTCCGTGCGCAGCAGCGGCGCGGAAACGTCGGGATCGGCCCCGATCCATACCCCCCGCCAATCACCCGGCTGCACGAGACCCATCTCGAACGTCGCCGGTTCGCTCCAGGGACCGGCGACGCCGTCCGCGTCCCAGCAGCGAACCTTCCAGTAACACCTTTCTCCGCTGGACAACATCAAGCCGTCATACGGAACGTTGACGGATTGAGCGGAGAACACCTTCCCGCTGTCGAACTTGTCGCCGTGATCGCGCCGCAGGTTTTCCCGGCTGGTGGAGACGCAAATCCGATACGCGCTTTGCCGCCGGTTCCGACGGCGGGATGCGAGAACCCAACTGAACCGAGGCCGTGCGATATCCAGCCCCAGCGGGTTCACGGCGTATTCGCAATACATTTCGCTGACGACCAGCGGTTGTGGTTCACCGGGAAGGATATCCGTCATCATTCGTTCATCCCGCAATACGGAGTCGGTCTTCGTTCATTTCCATTTCTCTTCGTTATACTCTTCCAACGCGAAAAGAGAAAGCGCCCTTCCCGAAAGAACGTGAAATCGTTCGGCATCGGAAACCGTCATCCTGGAATAGTACGGCCTTGTCGCCGAACGGATTCCACGGTATGCTACGGACGGGTTGGGAGTTCCTGGAATCCCCCGGATGGTTTCGTCATGGGTTTGACGCGAACGGTTCGCGGAGATCGTGATCCTGTTACAGCCGGGAACCGATTCGTAAGGTACATCCGAAATGGTAAAAAGAACGACACGGAATCCTCTGGTCAAATTCGAGACAACCCGGTGGTCCCTGTTGCACCGCCTCTTCGCCCCTTCGCCGTTGCAGCCTCCCTCTTTCCGGTTCAAACGGATCGTGTATTATGCCGTTTCATTACTACTGTTCTATCTGATTCCCCTGATCCTGGCTTCCATGGAATTTCACAATAACCTCTGGACGCCGCAACCTTCTCTGTATGTTCCTTACCTGCGCGACTGGAATGTGCAATGTATGTTTCTTTTCACATTTCCCGTCCTTTTGATGTTATTGCTCTCCGAACGGCGGTTGTTGCCCAAACGCCTCGGGGATGTGCTCGACGCGGGAATTCTTACGATCACCGATACAAAGGCATTCTCGGAGTTTCTGAAAACATGGGGCAAAAAATACGGCGTCGTCAACATCATCGGGCAGCTGCTGGGTTTGACGGCCGGTGTTTTGGCGTCCCTGGGAAATTATCAATACTTAACGTCGGAACACCCCTGGACCTGGCAATTGACGGAAGGAAGTGTCAATGTCTCCGGTTGGCTTTTTCTGATCCTGCTGATACCCCTGTTTTTTTTCATCGCCGTCTTTTATCTCATCCGGGGATTCGCCACGATCGCGTTTCTCCACTCTCTCGTGAAGACTCCCGGCATTCAAGTGAAACTGGAACCTTTTCATCCGGACAATTCCGGCGGGCTCAGTCCGATCGGCGGAATCGGTTTGCGGAATCAGCTTGTTCTCGCCACCGGGGGGATTCAAGTTGTCATGCTTGTTCTCGTCGCGAAGAATCTGAACAATCCGTCTCCGATGCTGTACATTCTACAGGTGGCCGGGGCGGCGCTGTATCTCGTCGGCGCGCCCCTGATGTTCATCGGTCCGCTGCTGCCGTTCCGTAAAGTCATGCTGAACGGGAAACGTCAGTTGCTCAAGACGATCGGCGACATCATGCAAAAACTGATTGAAGGCATCGAGAACCAAAACACCATCGCCGATCTCAGCAAGGACGTGCAGGCGGTGGAGGAATTGCGTTCCCTCGTGCGGAAAGTTCCGGTCTGGCCTTTTGACGCGATCACCCTGCGCCGATTTATTGTTCTGTATGTTCTTCCCGTCGTCACGATTATAGCGACGTCTTTTGCACATGAACTGCCCGGGCTGGTCAAGTCCATCTTCAGATTCTAGACTGGACTTGTATTCATTGAACCTCTTCTGAAAAACGAGCTTTTGTAAGATGCATGCGACTCCGCGGTAAGGAATGATTCGGATGGAACAATCGACGGCATTGGTGATCGGCGGAGGTGGGGCACGAGGGCCTTATGCGCTGGGAGTCACGAAATATCTGAAGGACCGGGGCGTCGCCTCCCCGAACTATCGCTTCGACATGGTCGTCGGAAACAGCTGCGGGGCGCTGGTGGGCGCGATCTATTACGGCGATCTCTTCGATACGGCGACGGAGGTGTATCTCAACGCCAGACGAAAAGACATCATGCGGATGACCCCGTTGCGCTTATTGATGGGAAAAGGGCTGGCCTCGCAAAAACCGCTGCGTTCCCTGATCCACAACCACATTCCCGAAGAGGCGATCTCCGGAGGGCAAGGCGCGTTTCTGGTCGTATGCACCGATGTCCGCACGGGCGAACTGAAGGTGTTCGACTCGCGCAGGCACTCCGGACAGATGCAGACCGCCTTGTACATTTCCGCTTCCGCCCCCGTCATGGTGCCCCCGATCCCGTACGGAAAAAGCCACCTCGCCGACGGCGGATACCGGACGATCCTGCCCATCTGGACGGCATTGAATCTGGGAGCCAATCGCGTGCTGGCCGTTTCGGTGACCCCTTCCCGCGTGCGCCTGCTTTCGCGTCCGCCCCAAGGACCTTTCAGTCTTCTGGGCCGATGGATCGAATTCCTCACGATTCAAATCGAAAAAGACGAAGTCGCCGCCGGGCGGCTCCGCCTGGACGGTACACAGGTGGCCCTAAAGCAAAGCAGCCTGAAACTGATTCTGCCCCAGAATATCGAACTCCCCGACCCGCCGGATTTCAATCCGCAAAAAGCGAGAGAACTGTACGCCGCCGGAATGCGGGACGCCGCCAACGCCTTTGACGCCCATGAGAGTCCCTGGGACGCGGAAGCCTATGATTTCACGGATCCGTTCCACCTCTGTTCCGACACCCCCCCTCCGCTTGCCTGATACCAAAGTCAATTCATCAATGTATCATCCATGACGGAACTGCAACGAATAGACATCGCATTCGTTCATGACGAAGCGCAGACGGACGGGTTTGCCGGCCCGCCCCGCCAGGCTGGGATTGTCCTTCCAGGTGACGGTGTGCTCAATCGCGTCGCCGACGATCACGGGACAATCGTCCAGCCGGAATCCCGGAATCGCCTCGCCGCCGACGTCCTGGAGTTCCACCCGCAACCCGCCGGCCGCCGAGGTGCTGTAGTTCACGACCAGCGTTTCGCCGGTGAACGTCAGCGGCTTGGTGAGGAATTCGCCCTGTTCCGCGCCGGCGCGGACGGAGATGAACCCGTCCGTCCGCAGCGTGTAGCGTATCCCGCTGGAATGCCAGATCGACATCTCCGCCGGGCCCGTCGGTACAACGTAGCGGTTGACGTAATTGGAACGGTTGCCCCATCGGTTCGGATCCAGACCGGGCCGAATGAACGCCTCGGTGAACAACCGCTCAAACGCAGTCGCGCCCGGGCGGGCGGCCATGAACAGAATGTCCGTGGACTCGCCGCGATCGGGCATGAAGCGCGTGGGCGTGGCGATATAGATGTGCGGCGCGCGGAAGTACGGATGCGTCTGGGACGTGTAGATATGCTCGCCGGGCAGGTTCGGGTTCATCGCCGTCGGTTCGGACCAGTGAAGATAATCGTCGGACGTCGCCCGGCTGATCGTGCGAAGATTCCCATGCGGCGTCTGCCAGGTGCGATAATAGCTCACGTAACAGCCTTCCGCCTCGGACCAGAATGAAACGTTCTGCGAATCGAACGCGAACCGTTCGGAAGTGATGACCGGTTTATCCCGCATCTTCGTCCAATGGATTCCATCCTGCGACTGGAACGCGTACAGGCCGCACTCCGGTTTCTTCACCGCCGAGGGATGAAGTCCCGCCAGGGCCTTGTACTGCGCGTCGGGCGCGACGCCGGGCTTGTGATCGCGGATCGGGGAAAAATTATGGGCGCACGCGAGGACATCGGCGAGGATGACGTTTCCGCCTCGTTTACTTTTCACGTCGCACACCCCCAGATCGGGAAACATCCATTCATGTCCGTCGGCGCTTTGGGCGTAGCAGGTGATCTCACCTTCATTGCCGTCCTCATATTCACCGTCATACTCGGGATGATAATCGCGATAGTACGCGCGATATGTTTCCCCTTCTTTCAGAACCGTCGTATAGCTGATCGGAAGCGGACTGGCGGGCAAAGGCTGGGCGACGGGTTCGTGAAGCCGAAACGAAACGTTCTCCATCGCATCGACCAGAAAACGGTCGACAAACAGTTCCAGCCTGTTTCCTATCTCTACGGATTTCATGAAATTCACCTGTGTTTTATTCTCCACGTCTACAACGAAACCCATGACCACACAGCCATGGGTTTCGTTGTATTGTAATAAAGAAACAAGCAAGGTATTACGTTTTTTTTGTTAACCCAAAAAAATGATCTATTTCCGACGGCGAAGAACGACGCCCAACCCGCCGATCGCCAGCAGGCTCATCGTCGCCGGTTCGGGCACTTCAATCGCCGCGAACACATCCGGATCGGAATAGTCGCCGGCCAATACGTCGTACAGTCCGTCGGACAGGATGGTTTCCGTGACGAAATCGTCGCCGTCCCAATAAATCCGGTCGATTCCGCCGGACGCCCGCGCGGCGAAGACGCCTTCCGTCGCGCCGCCGATCGACGCTAAGGCGGAATACACGTTGCCGTTGATCCGCGAAACGACGTGTCCCTGTCCCGAAGCCCACTGGGACATATACAATCCACCGGCGCCCGCGAAATAGGCGCGATCGGACAACTGATCGTCGCCGCACAGCGCGGTGAAAGACCCGTCGGTAATATGATGGACTTCCCACGTTTTCGACGAACCGTTGTACCAGAGGATGTCCAATCCGCCGGTGTTGACGGCGTAGGCCTGGTCTTCACAGTTGTTCGACGCGAGCCGGGTGTACCCGTTGGCGGCCGCCACCTGATAGGATTGCCACGTGCCGTCCTTGTAGATCAGATCGACCGCGCCGGACGATGTCGCGCCGAAATACTGATTGGGCGACGAAACGGTCTCGTTCTTGCACAGCTTGACATACGTACCGCCCAATCCCGTGTCCTCGGAGGAAGTCCAGGTCAGGGCATCCGCGCCGCCGGCGGTCTTCGCGGCGACAAATTCATCGTAGGCCTTGCTGTTCCAGGCGACGGCCTGGTAGGAACCGCTGCTGGTGTCGGTGATTTGCCAGGAACTTCCGCCCGTGTCATACCAGATTCCCTTCGCGCCGGTCGGACCGACGGCCATGAAATTCTTCGTCCACAAATTCATGCAGACGTCGCTGTAATCGCCCGTCAGCACCGTCTGTCCGGACCAGGTTCCTCCATCGTTTTCGATCACAACCACACCCGCCTGGGCCAGGCTCGCGAGGGAAAAACCTAGGAGTAGTGTCAGCCATAGTTTCTTTGACATAGTGAGTTCTCCTTTCAAATGTCTGTCTCCAATTGGCAAACTGCTGTTCTTTCATCCCTTATTCCATGCCCGGCCACACACCGGACATTTTTTCTCTTCGTATGATTGTTCATATCCATCCGTCGTCGAACCCCATCACCGGCCGACGGTGCGCGCCGGCCCGGAGGACTGTCGCACGATCAGTTCCGTCGAAATCCGCACCGGGCGGCGACGTTCTTTTCCTTCGATCCAGTCCACGATCCCGTCGACGAGTCCCTTGGCGACGTCGGCGAAGGGAAAGTGAATCGTCGTCAAAGGAGGCCGATAATGACGCCCCACCGGAAAATCGTCATGCCCGATGACCGACAGATCCTCGGGGACGCGCTGGTTTCGCTTGCTCGCGGCGTTGATCGCACCGATGGCGAAGGTATCCGCCTGGCAAATCAGGGCGGTCACCTCGGGATGGCGGTCGAGAAACGCGCCGGCGGCGACTTCCGCGTCGTCGAAGGAGACGACTTCGTCCACCTGGCGGGATTCGTCCATACGCAGGTGTCGCTCGAAGCAAAACTTGTTCAGCACTTCCACCATGTGAGGAGTGCCCGAACGCAATTCCCAAAGCATTCCGTATTCCCGATGTCCCATCGAATACAGATAGTCCAGGAGTTGCCGAAAGGCGGTGGTTTCATCCAGCGTGACCAGCGTCAAATCCTCGCGATGGGGAATCTTCATTCCGAACAGACTGACGGGATATCCGCGATCCGCCAGCGAAACGATCTGATCGAACGAGACCGCGTTGGTGAGGATCAGAAGACCGTCGGCCTGTCCGTGGCTGAAATTCTCCAGGTGGGAGTGGATTTTTTCGTCGTCCTGTCCGGTGATGCCCAGCGAAATCCTGTATCCGCGCGTCGCGGCGGCTTCTTCGACCGCCTGGACGGCCAGGGGTGTAAACTGGCTGTACAGATGCCGCACCAGCATGCCGATCTTTTTGGTTCTGCCCCGCGCGAGCGCCTGGGCGTTGGCGTTGGGGCGATAATTGAGCTTCCGGGCGGCCTGGAGAATCCGCTCCTTCAACGCGGGGTTGACCCACTTCTGCCCGCTTAAGGCGACGCTGACGGTGCTGCGGGAAACGCCCACGACCTCGGCGACGTCACTGATTTTGGCTCGTTTGACAGCCGGCATGGTTCATCTCATACAAGGTTTTAATATCTTTAGCGAACCGGTTCGCTGATATTTCAAATAAAAAATGAATTTTTTCAATCTGTAAATAAAGCATTTATGCTCATCAATACTTTCACAAGTATACTGTTATTGCTTATTTTAGTCAAGCGATTTTCTGAAAATAATCCTCACGGTGTGCGACAACAAATCCTGGCCACGGATCGTCACCGCTCAAATAGGCCGCGAGATCACAAGACTTGTTTCGCGGAGAAGTCTTTCAGGGCTGTTTACAGCCCTTTGCCCCTTAGGGGTCCAGGCCCGACCTTTGGGTCGGGTGGAAGAGGGATCGTTCGTTTTTCATTTCAAGGCCGTTTACGGCCTTTCCCTTTTCCGGGCTTCAGCCGCAAAACGGTAAGCCTCCTGAAGGAGGCTGTGTTTCGGGGGGAGGGATTCCTTCCGCACCCGACCCCAAGGGTCGGGCCTGGACACGCCTTCGGCGTGGAAAAGGCGGTGAACCGCCTTGCGGATTGGATTCTGACATTTCTACCAGAAAAACCGACCAAACCTGTTGAAGAGAGTCTTGTTATGATAGGCCAGAAAAAATTGTCGCACACTCTTCGGGCAAGTGCAGCCTGGAACACGCCCCTTGTCCCCGTCCCGTCAAATGGTATACTTCGGGAAAGGAAAAGGAATTCACCATGGAATGGATCGCGGAGCAGAATCCGATTGTCCTGGCGCTGGCGGCGACGTTGTTCACGTGGTTCGTCACGGCGATGGGCGCGGGATTGGTGATCTTCGCCAAACAACCCTCGCAAAAATTCATGGACGCCAGTTTAGGGATGGCCGCCGGAGTGATGACGGCCGCGAGCTTCTGGAGTCTGCTGGCCCCGGCGATAGACATGGCCGAACAAAGCGGATACGGCGCGTACAAGTGGGTTCCGCCGCTGGTGGGATTTCTCCTTGGGGCGGGGATGCTGCGCGTGATCGACAAGCTCCTGCCGCACATGCACCCGGATTTGAAGATCGCCGAGGGCGTCAAAACCTCCTGGCAGCGCAGCACGCTGCTGGTGCTGGCGATCACGATCCACAATATCCCGGAAGGACTCGCGGTCGGGGTGGCGTTCGGGGCGGCGGCTTCGATGATGGACCACGGGGAAAAACTCGCGCAGATCGGGGCCGCGGTCGCCCTGGCGATCGGGATCGGATTGCAGAATTTCCCGGAAGGGACCGCCGTCTCGCTGCCGTTGCGCCGGGAGGGATTAACCCGCGCGAAATCCTTCTGGTACGGGCAGCTTTCCGGGATGGTCGAACCCGTCGCGGGCGTGCTGGGCGCGTTGGCGGTGATTACGATGGCTGCCATCCTGCCGTACGCGCTGGCGTTCGCCGCGGGAGCGATGATCTTCGTCGTCGTGGAGGAACTCGTGCCCGAATCCCAGCGAAACGGAAACGTGGACCTCGCGACCCTCGGCGCGATCGTCGGTTTCGCGATCATGATGACGCTGGATGTGGCGCTGGGGTGAAAAGCCGGGGACTTGGGACCGGGGTTTGGGAACTGGAGTTAGTAACCCAAACTGACCGATTTTCAAAGTATAGTCCACGAATTCGGTCAGTTTGAGTAAGTAAGTACAAATGATATATCAATCCTATCCTTTTGTCTTATCAATCCTAAAAAATCGTGTGTAAACGAATGGTGCAGGACTTTCGCATCTAAATTCTTATCTTCAACCCAACGGGCTTCGCTGCGCCACGCTCAGGATGACAATCATCGGTTCTTTTTCTATTACGAAGCATCTGGTCTATTCCGTGCTCCACGAAATGCTATTCAGTTTGCCCGACTTCTTCAGAATGTGGAAAGCTTCATCAATCTCAGGTTGCGTGGCCTTGAACCTTGTTCCATCTTTGAGGGTGATCCAAATGGTTCGATTATGGAATTGCGTCAAAAATTCAATTTCCGATTTTTCCAGAACGACCAGAGTGTCTTCCCAGCTCAACGTACTATCCTCACTGACGACAATTCCTTCCGGAAGTCCCGGTAAGGCCGGTGTGCAGCCGGTTGTGGCAATCAGCAGCAGCCCAACAAGGAATAACGTACATTTTTGTACCATGATGAACCCATTCTTTGGGTATGACGGATTACTGCTTTCCATCCAGAAAATACATCATCGCGTTTTTCACCAATTCCCCTTTTCGTTGTTCCAGGGACGGGTCGCTGACGACCGGCCTGGCGGGGGCGGAACTGTAATTGGATTTTTTGAATTTCGCGCCTTTGGGTTTGGCAATCCGGCTGCGCAGGGCGACGGGGATTTCGATGATTTGCCGTCGCGGCTGGGTTTCAAATTTCCCGGTTTGTTTATTGTGCAGAATCGTGCGCACGACCAGGCCGGTCGGGGTTACGTTCACGAGCTTGCATCCCGGTGTGGGCGGTTCACCCAGCGCCGGCGCGACCAGATAGCACTTGCCGTCCTTGCGGTATTCCAGGTCCACATGCACGTGTCCCTGCAAGACCGCGAACACGTTGGGATACTTCGCCAGCAGCTTGCGCAGCGGCGGGGCGTCGAGGAACGTCATGGGATAGATCGGTTCGTGAATCGCGACGATCGTCGGATTGTCCTGGTTCTTATGCAAATCCTTCCGGATCCATTTCCGGCTGACTTCATCGAACACGGAAAGCCCTTCCTGGTTTTTCCCGTGATAGATGCGGTCCGGCGCGAGGCAGAGGAAGTGAATGCCGCCGCAATCGAAGCTGAACTGTCGCGGCCCGAAGACTTTCTCGAACTCCTCGGGCCAATTGTCGCCCGGCAGAACGACGGCGGGGGTTTTGAGATGTTGCTTCAGGAACTGTTTGAAGTATCGCTGCCGACGGAGGTCCTTGGATTCGTTTTGATTGTGCGGATCCGGCGGGGCCTGGATGTAATTGTTGTCCCCGGTAATCAATACGAAGCGAGGATGGAGTTTCGTGTCGATATACCGCATCGCCTGGGCCATGTATTGAACCTTGGACGCGTTCATGTGCATATCGCTGGCCCAGGCGAAACTCCAGAGCGTCGGCGGATCGGACTTGGCTTGAGAAGTACCCTTCGCCGGCGGGGTGGTCGGCGAGGCGGCAGAGTCGCCCCGGCAGACGACGCCGGTAAGAAGGGGTACAACGATAAACGAACCAAGCAGAATCCAAACGGCCTTTTGAAAATGGCTATAATGAAACATGCCGATAGCATACCCGACGAAGGGGGAAAAAAGGATATCGAAATCAAATCTTTGTGATACCGTGGCACCTTCAAGCGAGTCTTCCCTCAGGGACAGGTCTCGCTTGTGGATGCTTTTTCCAACATCGCAAGAGCACCCACAAGCGTCGAAGCGACGCTTGAAGGTGCCACGTTACAATTCTTATTCCTCGATATATCCCATCGCCACCAGGTATTCCCGAAGGGCTTCGGACCAGTGTCGCATTTCCCTGCCGAGGATTTGCTTGATCCGCTTGCTGCGCAGGGCGGTGTGCGTCGGGCGGGGGGTGTCGGAGAGGAACGACTCGGCTGGGACGGATTCCACCGGCACGTCGAACGGAAGCATCGACAGCAGCGTTTGGGTGAACTCCAGCCAGGTGCACGATCCGCCGTTGGTCGCGTGGATCACGCCCGTCGCGCCGGCCTGGAGAAGGTCGTCCAGCAATTTCACGGCGTCCCTGGAATAGGTCGGCGACATGGTGTGACTGTCGACGGCCCGGATGGTCTGACCGTGGGCGGCTTTGTCGTACAGCGCGTCGACGTAGGTGGAAGGCGGCCGTCCCGGTCCGGGCGGGCCGAACACGCGCTCGACGCGGAAGATCAGGCGCCTCGGCGCGGTGGACATGGTCAGTTGTTCGCCTGCCAGCTTGCTGACGCCGTAGACGTTGATCGGATTGGGTCGGGCGTCTTCGTCGTGGGGCGATTCCTGCCGGCCGTCGAATACGTAGTCCGTGCTGAGGTATACGCACAGGGCGTCGATCTCCCGGCAGGCGGCCGCGACGTTCATCGCGCCGATCGCGTTGACGGCGAACGAGGTGCGGGGATCCCTCTGGCAGCCGTCCACGGAATGAAACGCGGCGGTGTTAATCACGACGTCCAGCGGTTGGTGCAGAAGGCGGCGTTTCACAGCCGATTCGTCAACGACGTCCAGATCCTGATGCGACAGTCCCAGCACGTCATACCGCCCGGTCCGGGAGAACCACTCGACGATTTGCCCGCCGATGCGTCCCGTCGCGCCGATCACAGCCACTCTTTTTTTCGGTGCATGGGTCAAAGAATCAAACTCCCGTATGAGTTGAACAACATCGTTCCACACTTGAATTTATTGTTCGGGTGCCGTGGCCCCTTAGGGGGCCACGGCACCCGGCACCCAATAATATCTATCCTTATTGTCCCCGCGGTTGAACGCGCGCCAGCACGCGCAGGGCCCATTCGATTTGGTTTTTTTCGACGGTGGTCGGGGGGATTTGTTCGTTGATCGGCACGAGGTTCACCCGCCGGCCGGCCGGGTGATAGAGTTTGCACGTCACGCCGATCGCGCCGGAAAGCTGCACGACGGCAGGCTGACCCGCCACCGCCGGGGCTGAAGCGCTGAGTACCACGAGCTGTCCGTGACGAATTTCCGGGGACATCGAATCGCCGTCGATCCGCACCGCGAAGGCGTCGGGATATTTCGCCTTGATCGCGTCGGCGGCGATGAATTGGCAGACGCCGGGGGAATCGTCCTTGTCGCGCCCCTTGCCCCAGGCGACGGGCGTGCGCAGCGTGATGATCTGCACCGACTGGTCGGGCGCGTTTGGGCTGACGGTTGCTTTTGCCGGCTCGATTTCGTCTGCTGTCGGTGAGGCGTCGGTGCAACGGGCGATCAGGTCGCCCAGCGTCGTCAGGCCGGTCGCGTCTTCCCCCTCGGACCAGAACCGCGGCACACCGGCGGCGCTTCTGCCGAGGATGGGAATCCAATTTCGCCGGGCGTCGTTTGGCTCCGCGGCGGTCACCGGGGAGATAGCCTCCTGCCCAACGGGGGTAGCGACGGATTTTTCCGTCGGCGTCAGCGCTTCACCGAGGGTTTGCTCGGAGTCCTTGGCGGGAAACGCCATCGTACCGGCGAGAATTTCGAGAAACGCCGCCAGCGGTTCGGCGGCCTGGGGATGATCGCCGATCAACTCGGCTGCCCGTCGGACGGCGGGGTGATCGGCGGCGATCGCGGGCCCGGCGGGCGTCTGGCCCGTCAACAGCCAGCGCAGGTCCACATCGCCAATGTCGGCGATACTCACCAGCAACTCGGCTGGGGGAACGCGGGAGGCTTCGTAATAATCATACGTACTCGGAGAAATCCCTAACATCTTGGCAAAGCGAGCTTTACCACGCGGCCCACAGGTTTCCCGGCGAACCTGCTCTACGCGCAGGCAGATCGGATTGTCCTCTATTTTCCCCATATGCGAAACTATTTTAATTTTTTATCCGTATATGCGAATTATTTTCTTGACGAATATCTCTCTTTGCGTATATTACACGCTTAAACGTTCGGTTCTGCGTAATCATAAACCTTGCCGGACCTCTCGGCAAGGCAAATTCGTCGGGGAGACGGAAAATGCGTAAAAAATCAGCCGCCGGGAATAAGCGGGTTTCGGATCGGATAACAAATTTGATACGGGGAAAATCAAAATCTCATCCGCGGAAAAACAGCGAAACGGCCGGGGATATCGCGGATGATTCGGATGGGTCGAGGGGTATTCTCATGGGCGCAGCAGACAAGGACAGGGAAAATCGTGCAGCTGCGGGAAGCGTCGCCGGCGGCGTCGATATCGGCAGGGATGCAGCGGAGCCAACCGGGACGCTTCAGGGTGGAGCGTCCGGACAAACGCGGGCCGATTGGGACGGCGTGACGACGCGGAACGTGGACGCAAGGGCGCTGCGGCGTATCCTCACCTGGGCGCTCGAAGCCTGCATGGAGCAGCAGTCCCTGATCCACTCGGCGATGGAGATCGTGTCGGGAGCGCAGCAAGGCTCGGCGCAACCGACCCACCGGCACCAGTCGCCCGGAGCCCAGCTCCGGGCGACCCTCGCCGAGTTGCAACGGAAAACTTCGTAAAAGAAGGGTCATCTTGCTGTCATCCTGAGCGGAGCGCAGCGCCGTCGAAGGACCTCACGGGTAGCTGGGCGTAAGGTCCTTCGACTCCGCTGCACTCCGCTCAGGATGACAACTATTACGAAATGGAAGAATCACCGTCTTCACACCGTTTCTGAATTTCCGCCAGCGTGGTGGTGAAATCCTCCGGCCAGGGGGCGGTCAGGGTCAGCATCTTTCCGTTTCGGGGGTGCTTGAATTCGATCGTGTGGGCGTGCAGCGCCTGGCGGGTGATTAACGCGCCTTCGGCGTGGTCGTGCCTGCCCTCAAGTTGGCTCATGTACAACGGACCGCCGCCGTAGAGTTTATCGCCGATGATCGGATGGCCCAGGAAACTCATGTGCACGCGTAGCTGGTGCGTCCTGCCGGTCTTGGGATACAGCTCCACGAACGTGAAGCCCTTCTCGATGTGCGGCGGGAACAGACGCTGGATGACTTTATAGCGCGTGACGGCTTCCTTGACCATCATCGGGAATTCCTTGCCCGTCTTGCGGCTGACGGAATAGAGTTCCTTCAATCGCGGGTGCTTGCCGATCGGCGCGTCGATGACGTCCTCGTCGAACGGCAACTGCCCATGCACGATGGCGGTGTAGGTTTTCTGGATTTTCCGGTGCTCGAACTGCCAGCCGAGGCGATACAGCGCCAGTTCGCTCTTGGCGACGAGGATGATTCCCGTCGTGTCGCGATCGAGGCGGTGCACGATGCCCGGGCGAAAAATTTCGTCACGAACCGGCAGGTCGGCGATATTCGTGTCGCCGGGCTGTCGCCAGTTTTCCTGGAAGTAATACGCCAACGCGTTGACCAGCGTTCCGCTCCAGTTGCCGCGGGCGGGATGGATGATCAGATTCGCCTGCTTGTTGACGGCCATCACGTCGTCGTCTTCGTAGACCACGTCCAGCGGGATCGGTTCGGGGGGAATTTCGTGCTTTTTCACATCGGGCAGCATCATGTCGATACTGTCGCCGGTTCGGATGATATAGCTGGGCTTGACGATCCGCCCGTTGACGGTGACGTTGCCTTCCTTGATGTACCTCTGAAGGACGTTGCGCGAGACGTCCTTGCCCAGCCGGCCGGAGAGATACTTATCCAGCCGTCGGTTCGGCAGCGCGCGACGGATATCCATCCGCACATGCCGAAGCCCGTCTTCCTCGGCTTCGATGGAAGTTTCCTCAAACTCCAGGCCGTCGATCTGTAAATCCTGTTCGTCGGTCATCCGCGACAGGATACCGGAAAAACGGGCCGAAGAAAAGAGAACACGAATAACGCGAATGAAGACGAATGAATTTCTTTGTTACCAACATTTTTCAGGAGATAAATAAAGCGCTTGTTTTCTTCGTCCCGAAGGGACGGCAGCGTTTAGCCGGGGCGTGAGCGAAGCGAACCCCCGGTACAGGATTTTCTGAATTAGAGTCCCGACGGGACGGAAGCGAACCTGGAATCTCCTTCCATTGGGAATAACCAAACATCGCTGCCGTCCCGTTGGGACTTGGAGAAACACAGCGTTTTCCGGGGGTTCGCTTCGCTCACGCCCCGGCTAAACGCTGCCCAGCCCTGTCGGGCTTCAAGATAAACCCAAATGTGTTTTTTTGAGATGTGGGAAAAGGTGAGAGCGTTGCCTTGGGCTATTCTCCATCAGCCCAGTGGGCTGAATATAAGAAGTATGATGCGTAAAACCTGGTTTCGTGTGGTTGTTCTATTGCAGGTACATTCTCCCCGTGGTACAAAATGGATATGAATCGAAACGTCTTTCGGAAACTACCCCTTGGAGCGGAAACTCCGCGCGACTCGTTCGTTCCCGGAACACCAGCCGAGCGCATCGCCATGGTCTGGCCGCTCACGGCGGAGGCGGCTTCTTTGAGTAAACGCTACGATCCTGAACAGCCGTTACAAAGACATATTGTGAAACTTCGACGACGATAGTTGAAGGTTTCGGATATAAAGCCAGACTGCAAGTAGGTTTTTTCAGATACGTTGGCGTAAGGTTCTTCGACTCCGCTTCGTTCCGCTCAGAATGACAACGATTGAATATTTTATGCATGGAAGTAGTTATTTATGACATCGATTTCTTCGGATAGGCGCCGACGAGAAATAATCATCCTGCAACTCTACCGATAATGATGATAAACACGATCGTTAGTCTGACTTTTATGGAATATGCCCAGATCGGCGGAACCTTGTTCGCGGCGGCGTTTCTACAAAGCATCGCCGGATTCGGATTCAGTCTGGTACTCCTTCCCGTTTTACTTTCTCTGGATGTGATGCTGGCCCAGGCCGTTACCCTCGGAATTGTCTGTTCCACCGCCCAACGAGTCTATTTCATTCGAACTATGCATGATCATATCGACTGGAAAACTCTTAAACCGATGATCATCATCGGTTTGGCAATCTTGCCGGCGGGAGTGGCGATCCTGCATGTTCTCACCTCCATAAAGATTGAACACGTCCGACAACTTCTGGGTGTATTTATTGTACTGACGCTTTCGGTGCAGTTTTTTCGGATTCCGCAACGCAATGAAATATCGCGGTTTTGGGGGTATCTGGCGGCTTTTTTTTCCGGACTGCTCAATGGGATCGGAAATATCGGCGGCGCACCGATCGTGCTATGGATTCTCGCCCATAATTGGTCGGCGATGAAAATGCGCGTCACGACCCTGGCGTATTCTCTGGTTTTTGTTCCCTTCCAGTTGCTTCTGTTGGTTTGCGTTTTCCGACAGAAGGCTTTGCTTGCTGGTGGAATTTCTCTCGCCTATATTCCCCTGGTTCTGGTGGGGACATGGTGTGGTTTATGGGTCGGCCAATGGTTCAACAAGAAGCATATTCGAATCATCATGCAGATTCTGCTGCTGATCATTGCCGTCTTTTTATTACTCCAGCCGATCCTGAAGGATTAAACCCAGCCTTGTGGAGACCATTCCCGACTCATCTTATCCCGCGATCTTTTCAGGATGGTTTTGAGAATAAACGGCGGGATTGGTATAATCCCCGGAACATAATATCTCTGCTTGATATTTTTTATTTTCAGAACGAGTATAGGTTCATGGCATCAAATTCAATGGAAAACACGACGGTCGACTCCGTTTCCGGCAAGGCTCTCAAGGCGTTGCTGTCGCCCTGCGCTGCCTGCGCGGAGGCGGATTTGGTGCGTTGGCTTGTGCCGCCCGGCACGCCCGAGGCGCTCGCGGACGGGATGCGTTACTGCATGGCCGGGGGGAAGCGACTTCGCCCCGCCGTCGCGATGCTCGCTGCCCAGGCGGTGGGCGGATCGGCGGAAAACGAGCTTGTCCGCCGGGCGGCGGTCGCGGTCGAAATGGTGCACGTGTACAGCCTCGTGCACGACGACTTACCGGCGATGGACGACGACGAATTACGTCGCGGCAGGCCTACCGCGCACGTGCGGTTCGGCGAGGCGATGGCGATTTTAATCGGCGACGCGCTGCTGACGCGCGCCTTCGGTGTGCCGGCAGAGTGCGATTCGCCGTTGGTGGGGCGATTGACATCCGAGTTGTCCCGGGCCGCCGGTGCGGAGGGGATGGTCGCGGGGCAGGTTGCCGACATGAACCTGTGCGACCTGCCGAAGGGACTGGAAGGTCTGCGGTACATCCACCTGCACAAGACGGCAGCCATGATCCGCGGCGCGGCGAGGATGGGCGCCGTCGCCGCCGGCGCGGACGAAACGGCGTTACAGGCTGTCAGCGATTTCGCCGAACATCTGGGACTGGCGTTTCAGTTGTTCGACGATCTGCTGGACGTGACGGGCACGGCAGGTCAACTGGGTAAGACGCCCGGCAAGGACGCCGAAACCGGTAAGCAGACGCACCTGGCGGCTGTCGGTATCGAAGAAGCGAAACGACTCGGCGAGGAAATGACCCTCACCGCCTGCCGGGCGCTGGAACCTCTCGGACCGGCCGGCGAGACGCTGAAGGAACTGGCGATTCTCCTGACGCGACGGACGCACTAAGAAGCGTGGCTTGGACGTCCCGTCCAAGTGTCCCGCGGGCGTCACGCCCGTGGAGGAAAAAATCTTGGGCGGAACGCCCAAGGAACCCTTGGACAAGATGTCCAAGCTACAATGTCACGCGTGAACGGCTGGAGGCTTTGCATGAAGCGAGTGTTTCTCACGGGCGGAAGCGGGTTTATCGGAACGAACCTGATCGCCCGGCTGCGCGACAACGATTACGACGTGCTCAACGCCGACACCCAGCCGCCGCGAAATCCCGCGCAGAAACAATTCCACAAGCACGTGGACATCCTGGACGCCGACGCCCTGAAAACCGCCCTGGCGGAATTCACCCCCACGCACGTGGTGCACCTGGCGGCCCGGACGGACCTCGACGGAAAAACGCTCGAAGACTACCGCGTCAACACCGACGGGACGCGAAATCTGATCCAGGCCATCGAAGCTACACCGTCGGTGACGAGAACGATTTTCACTTCCACCAAACTCGTCTGTCAGCCTAGCTATTTCCCGAAAGACGACCGGGACGTTTGCCCCAACACCGTCTACGGCCAGAGCAAAGCGGACATGGAAACGCTCATCCGTTCGGCGGGTGAACTGACTGGCTCGTGGTGCATCGCACGTCCCTCGTCCATCTGGGGGCCCTGGTACAGCATCCCGTATCACCGATTTATCCTGTCCGTCGCGCGAGGGCGATATGTTCACCCCGGGCGATGCAATCCCCCGAAGAGTTTCGGATACGTGGAGAACTACGCGTTTCAAACCCTCAAGCTCCTGGAGGCGCCCGACGAGGCGATCCAGGGGAAGGTGTTTTACCTGTCGGATTACGACGAATTCACCATCCGCGCCTGGGCGGACGAAATCGCGTCAGCGGCCGGCGGAAAACGCATTCGGACGATTCCGTCCCGGATGATGCGGCTGATGGCGATGATGGGCGACGCGTGCAAACTCTTGGGCTGGAAGGCTGTCCCGATGTCGTCGTTTCGCCTGAACAATATGTGGTCCGACACCACGCGCATCCCGCTGGACAACACAAAAACCCTCACCGGCCCGTTGCCGTATTCCATGAAAGACGGTGTGCGGCGAACCGTCGAATGGATGCGCGGGGAAGGTTTGATTCAGTAAAATCCAGGTCGATGAGTGCACTCAAGAAAGAGCGACACTGAGTTCTTGAGAAACTGAGAAAACAAGAGAAGAGAAATCATGAAATTTCTTCTCAGTACCTCAGCAACTCAGTGTCGGATTTGTTGTTTTCTGGTTCTGCCGGCAAATCCGGATACCCTCTCCCGCCGGACGGCGAAATGTCCCTTAAAGTTTCCCGAATCGACGGGTCGATAGGAAGGATAGAGACGGGAAACCTGGAATCGGAGCTACAAGGTCCGGAGGTAGGAAAACCCCATGACCAAACGACAGCTGATCGATGAAATTCTGGTGCGAAACACATCCGCCGACCCGGAATTCCTCTCGCGGTTCGACGACGAGGAACTGGACGACTACCTTGTGAACCTCCGGCGCCTTCAGGCCCCCCGGCTGACCGGCGACGCGAGCCGATACGAGAAATATTTCGCGTTCAACACGCCTGCCAAACCCGTCGCGCCGGCGGAAATGACCTCCCCCTGCCTGCCGGCGGAGGAGGGCGAGGTGGACGATTGTTTCTGGCATTTCGACCAGGAATTCGAGAACGAAGAGCAAGACGACGATTTCCGAAAACGCGTGGATCGTTTCGCCGAACAGCTCATCGACCGGATGACCGACCAGGGCGACCTGCCGGACGAGGAAGATTTCGACGACGACGGCGGCGGACAGATCGTGTACCACCGTCCCTCCCCTTCCCTCGACGACGACCTGGAGGAACCGGACCCGGACGAGGAAGAAGACGGCGCCCTGCAAAAAACCGGCGCGTCGTTCAACACGAATTCCCGGGACAACGATTCCTGGTTGTTCTGAACAAATCACACGGTGTTCGCGTATTTGCCCGGCGGAGTTCCCAAGGGACTCCGCCGGTTTTTTTATTACAGCGCCGAGCGGCAAGGCGGGTTTCGCGTCGGCTTGCCGCTCGGCGCTGTTGAATCACCGGTCGATCCCCTACGCCCGTCCCAAAATCCAGTGTCCCGTTCGCCATCCCGCGAAGCACAATCCCACCCCCACGACGTTGCTGAGTAGAACGTATCCCGCCGCCGTCGCGTATTGTCCGTCGCGCAGAAAGTTGACGACTTCCAGGCTGAAGGTGGAGAATGTCGTGAACGCCCCCAAAAATCCCACGACGGCAAGGAAACGAACTTCGTGCGGCAGCGTGCCGATCGACGCGATTCCGTGAAACAAAAAGCCGATCCCGAAACAACCCAGAAGATTCACGCTCAACGTACCCCAGGCGAAACCCGGGCCCAGCCATTTCTGCACGCCTTCCGTCAGGCCGTATCTCGCCGTCGCCCCCAGCGCGCCGCCCAGGGCGATCCATACAATATTCATCATTCGTGACTCCTACAAACCAAAATAAAGGAATTCGTTACATTTCGCGTGGCTCTTCACGGGACCATTGTACGAAATGGAACGAACAAGGGTTATCTTTCTTTTCACCTTCGACGTTTCCGGATTGACGCGGTATCCTGGGAACCATAGAATGATTAAACAATCGTCTAAAATATTATAATAATGTTGAATTAAAAGAAACGCGCGAAAGAAGAAGTATCATGGCCGGCAAAACGACATCGGCAAGAACCGTCGATTTTTACGTCTCCCCCGCGGGAAACGACCGCTGGTCGGGACGTCATCCCGATCCGGCCGACGACGGCAAGGACGGACCTCTGGCGACTCTCGCCGGGGCGCAGGCGGCGGTGCGTCGCTGGAAAAAGCAAGGCCGCGCCGCGGCGATCAACGTCTGGATTCGCGCCGGAACGTACGATCTGTCTCAGCCCGTCGTCTTCACCCCCGCCGATTCCGGAACGGTAAAACACCCCGTCGTGTACGCCGCGTATCCGGGCGAGTCGGCGGTCTTCCGCGGCGGGAAGAAACTCATCGGCTGGTCCGTCGGCCGACATAAAAAGCGGACCTGCTGGACGCTCCAACTGCCCGATGTGAAGTCGGGTCGATGGAATTTCACGCAACTGTTCGTCAACGGCGAGCGCCGCAGCCGGCCTCGCTTCCCCAACGAGGGATTTTTCCGTTTCGCGGAGTTCGTCGAAGGGCACGGAACATTCGACGCTTGGTGCGAAGGCCCGGACCGAATGCGGTACGCCCGAGGGAATCTGCGAAACTGGAAGAATCTCCCCGACGTGGAACTCGTGACGCCGCAATTGTGGTTCGAGACGCGCCATCGCATCCGGACGCTGGACGAAAACAACCGCACGGTGTATTTCAAGCGGCCCAGCATCGGTTCGCTGATGGACGAAAAAGGGTTGCACGCCCGTTATTACGTCGAGAACGTGTTTGAATCCTTCGGGGAACCGGGCCAATGGTATCTGGATCGGCCTTCCGGCAGGTTACGGTATCTTCCGCTGCCCGGTGAAAAATCCGACACCACTGAAGTCATCGCGCCGGTGCTCGAAGCGCTGGTCGTGTTGCGAGGCGTTTCCAACCTTCGCCTGGAAAATCTCGTCTTCCGTCACGCCGAATGGACCCGATCGAAGGACTACGTCGGCGACGTCCAGGCCGCTTACAGCGTTCCGGGCGCCGTGATCTTCGACCGCGCCGAGGACTGCGTGCTGTACGGCTGCGAGATTTCGCGCGTCCTGCAATACGCCGTGGAAGTGCGAACCGGCAGCGTGAATAACAAAATCGTCGCCTGTTCGATGTTCGATCTCGGCGCCGGCGGCGTGAAGATCGGACACGAGGAACTCCTGCGCGTCGACGAAACGTCGAAGAAAACCATTCGCGCGAAGGAATCCCGCCCGATGCGCACCACCGTCAGCGACTGCACGATCCACGACACCGGGAAAGTCTTCCCCGGCGCGATCGGCGTGTGGATCGGAAATTCCGGGTTCCATCGCGTCCGTCACAACCACCTGTACAACCTGAGCTACACGGGCGTCTCCTGCGGGTGGACGTGGGGATACAAACCGACGCGAACGGCCGACAACCGCGTCGAGTACAACCACATCCACCACGTCAATCCCGATCATTACCTCAGCGACAACGGCGGCATCTACACGCTGGGCCCAAACCCCGGAATGCTCATTCGCGGGAACGTGATTCATGACATCGGTTATTACGGCTACGGCGGCTGGGGAATTTACCAGGACGAGGGCACGTCGCAGTCGATCGTGGAAGAGAACATCGTGTATCGCACGAAGGGCGCGTCGTTCTTCACGCACTACGCCCGGGATAACGTGATCCGAAACAATATCTTCGCGCTGGCGGGCGAAAAACAGATCGTTCCGTACGACCGGCGGGAGAATCACCGCACGTCGATCGTCGAGAAAAACATCCTCTACTGGACCGCCGGCGGCCTGTGGTACGGCGACTGGAAAAAGGACCATTCCCTGTTCCGCGACAACCTGTTCTGGGCGGCCGGCCGGGAGATTCGCTTTTCCGGCCAATCTCTCCAGGACATGCGGAAGCAGGGACAGCTTTTGGGAACGCGCATCGCCGATCCGCTGTTTCAGAATCCGTCGGCCGGCGATTTTACCCTCCGCGACGATTCCCCGGCGAAAGCGATGGGATTCCAGCCTCTCGACGCTACGAAGGCCGGTCCGCGATATCACAAAACCCGTCCCGCCTCCCACGCCGATTGGCCGGCGGAACAGGATGCGCCGCGCGAAATCGTCTTCGCCGACCTGGAATGGACCCAGCCGCTTCGCTTCGACGAAACACCGGGCAAGGTGCGCCTGACGCTGAAAAATGTCGGCGAAACACCCGCGCGCGGGAAAGTCAGGTTCGTCGTTTCGCCCAAAGGGGCGGGACGACTGGTCGGCGGAAAAACCTTCGCGTATTCGCTGAAGCCCGGCGCGTCGGCCTCGACGACGTTGGATGTGCATGTCGCCGGCGACGCGGAAAAAGTGACCGTCGAAACCATTCCCGTCGGAAAAGGCCTGCTGCCGAGTTTCGTGATCGCGAACCGCCCTCGAAACAACAATATCACGATCCCCAAAACCTCCGCCCTCGCCTCGCCGACGGATGTGAGAACCTTCCTGCGCGACGCGGAACGTCACTGTATTCAGTACGCCAACACGAAACTGGCGGAGGTATCCTTCGGTTTGGCGGGGAGTGAGCTGGCGGTGCTGGCGGAGATTCACGATCAAAACCTTCAGCCGGCGTTTCCGCCCTGGAAAGGATCAAGCCTCGAAGTGTTCGGCGCGCCGGCCGGCGTGAAGGAACCCCATGCCGGCCAGGTGTTTCTCGTGCCCGGCACGAAAACATGCAAATCCCAGACGCTGCGACAAAGCGGAATGCAAACCGACCACGAACCGACGATCCGCTTACAGAGCGACAAAACCCCGAACGGATACACGCTCGCGGCCCTGATTCCCCTGAACCTGCTGAACGTCAAACCGAAGGACAAAACCTTCCTGCTGGAAGGCAAGGTGAATCTCGTCCCGACGGACGCGGTACAATGCGTCACCAGCAGACTGTTCGGGATCAATTCCTACACCCAGGTCAACGAGTTCGGAACGGCGAGCGTCGAAGCGAAAGCGATCACCAGGCTGTCATCCTGAGCGAAGCGCAGCGAAGTCGAAGGACCTTACGCCTAACTACCCGTAAGGTCCTTCGACTTCGCTGCGCTTCGCTCAGGATGACAATTGATTGAACTCGCCATATCTTCGCGTAGACGCGATCACTTCCGAATCGGCGTGAGGTTGTGTTCCACGGCGTCGTCTCCGGACTGGGCCGCCGGCTGGGTTTCGGCGGTTTCGTTGTCCAGTTCGGATAAGTCCACGGCCTCCAGTTGCGGGGAGGAATCGTCCTCCTCCGATTCCGTCGACGGGGTCATGGGCAGATCCGACGAGGCGGTCGGGGCGACCGGTTCTTCCTCGGAGGTTTCGGCGGGTTTCTCGGATGGGGTATCAATTTCAACGGACGGTTTTTGTATCGCGGAAGGCTTCGGCGCGGGCCCGGCGGCGGCCACCTCGGATTTCGATTCCTCCGCGGTCTTTCGCGGAAGACCTTTCCACGCCGCCTTGACGTTCGGGAACCGTTTCAAGGCCTCGCGGAGTTTCGGCAGCATGTCCCTGGACTGCTTCTGCCATTTCGGCTTGTAGGCGTGTTCCTTGACGTTTTCCACCTGCTCGATCAGCAGCGTCACCAGCCGGGTGCCGTTCGGATCGTTCGGATCGAGAAACTCCAGCATGTCCAGCACCCGCCGGGCGCCGTCGAGCACCTTTTCATCCGAAATACTCGATCCGGGATCCTCCCGCAGCAGATGAAGGTCCAGGTCGGTTTTGTCCTCGTAGGCCCGCTCGACGTGCTCGTTGAGGAAATCGTCCGGCTGATACCCCGGCCGAAACAGCCAGTATTCCACCCCCAGCGTCTTTCCGCGGGCGTACGGGCCGACCGTGACGATGATCTTTCCCTCCTGATCGAGCATGTCCCCGGAATTCATGGTGCAAATCGACGCCTCGACGGGAAGCATGTGGCCGGCTTTTTCCTCCTGCGCGACAAACCAGTGTCCCTGCGTCTCGAGGCTTTCCATGCGGATCGTCAGCAGGATGCAGTCGTTGACGATCCGATGGTTGGCGTTGTCGAGAATTTCGAGTTTGGTTCGCGCTTCGTGGGCGGTGACGCAGCCGCCGACCCCCGCCGCCGCCAGGAACCACACGAGACCATGGACGATTCGATTCATACCGGTGAGTGTACGCCATCGGCGCGGCGGGGTCAACCGATCGAGGATAGGGCTGGATTGATCCGGAAAAATCGTGTACGATATCCCGTCTATCGCCGCGGTGTCGGGATAGAATGGTACAACGTTTCCCGAAAGACTCCCCGGGAGAACGGATCGGAGAATAGCAACATGGAACGATCGAAAGTAACGGTGGTGGACTGCACGATCCGCGACGGCGGATTGATGAACGACTCGAAATTCGACCTGGAGACGGTCCGGGCGGTGTTCCAGGCCTGC
>JAFGJE010000149.1 GCA_016929245.1 Phycisphaerae bacterium | reverse complement strand
TTGCTCCTAAAAAGAGTAACCAACAACTACTGCAAGTCACTGTAAACAAAAGAATAACCGAGCGCCAGAAAAAATTCTCACACACAAGTTTGCTTTTATTCCGTGGTATGGCTATCATTTGCGATTTCCTTCAGACGCGGCTGCGAGGTGATCACCATGACCAAACCGTTGGGACAGTCCGAGACGATTCTCATCCTGGATTTCGGTTCGCAATATGCCCAACTTATCGCGCGGCGCGTGCGCGAGAAGAACGTCTACAGCCTGCTCGCCCGGCCCGACGTGACCATCGAGGAAATCCGCGCGCACAATCCCAAAGGTTTGATCTTCACCGGCGGGCCCAGCAGCGTGTACGAAGACGGCGCGCCGCGATGCCGACCCGAGCTGCTCGAAATGGGTCTGCCGATTCTGGGCATCTGTTACGGCATGCAGATCGCCAGCCAGATTCTCGGCGCGGAGATTCACCCCGCCGAATCGCGCGAATATGGCCGGGCGAATCTGACGGTCACCCAACCGAATGATTTGCTGAAAAACGTGCCCGCGGAAACGACCGTCTGGATGAGTCACGGCGACCAGGTGCGCGACCTTTCGGACGATTTCGAGGCGCTCGCGACCACGCCGACCTGCCCCTACGCGGCGGTGAAACACAAAACGCGCCCGTTCTACGGAGTGCAGTTTCACCCGGAGGTCACGCACACCCCCCACGGAAACGAAATTTTCGATAACTTTTTATATGACATCTGCGGATGTGGGGGCTTGTGGCAGATGGGATCGTTTATCGACGCCGTCGTCGAGGACGTGCAAAAGCGCGTCGGACCTTCCGAGCGCGTGATCTGCGGCCTGTCGGGCGGCGTGGATTCATCGGTCGTCGCGGCGCTGCTGCACAAGGCGATCGGCGATCGGCTGGCGTGCATTTTTGTGGACAACGGCTGCCTGCGAATGAACGAGGTGCAACTCGTCGAAACCACCTTCGCGGATCATTTCCATATCAATCTCACGACCGTTCGCGCCGCCGATGATTTTCTCAAGCGTCTGGAAGGTGTCACCGAACCGCAGGAAAAGCGTCGCGTCATCGGCCATACGTTTATTGATAAGTTCAAGGAGGCTGCGGGGTCGATCCCCAACGCCAGATTCCTCGCCCAGGGAACCCTCTACCCGGACGTGATCGAGTCGGGCCATTCCCTCGCGGGCCAGGCGGCCAACATCAAGCTGCACCACAACGTGGGCGGCCTGCCGGAAGAACTGGGTTTCGAGCTGATCGAACCGCTGCGGGATCTGTTCAAGGATGAGGTTCGCCGTATGGGCGAACTACTGGGTCTGCCCGAGAAGATGGTCTGGCGGCACCCGTTCCCCGGCCCGGGTTTGGCGGTTCGCTGCCTGGGAGAAATCACGTCGGAGCGCCTCGACACGCTTCGTCAGGCGGACAATATCCTGATCGAGGAGATCACGGCTGCCGACCTGTATCGCAAGACCAGCCAGACGTTCGCCGTGCTGCTGCCGGTGCGGTCGGTCGGGGTGATGGGCGACGGGCGAACGTACGAAAACGTCGTCGCGCTTCGCTCGGTCGACACGAATGATTTCATGACGGCCGACTGGTCGCGGATTCCGTATGACGTGCTGGCGACGATCTCGAACCGGATCATCAACGAGGTGCGCGGCGTGAACCGCGTCGTGTACGACATCTCCAGCAAACCCCCGGCGACCATCGAGTGGGAGTAAAACCGTCAAAATCTGATGGAATGAGATACGTGTTTTACGAGTCGAGTAATGAAATCTTCCTTTTTCCCAACAGCGCCGAGCGGCAAGCCGATATGCATATCGGCTTGCCGCTCGGCGCTGTTGGAAAAAAAGAAGAAATCCACCAAAACACGCAGTGGTGCCCCACCAGGCAAAACCGTGTTTTGTCGCTTGCAAATACCTGAAAAAACAAGCATGATGAAAAGCGCCACGCGTACAAACCGATCATGACGCCCAAATGCATCCAACTCGATCTGTACCGCACGGCGATTCCGATGCGGGGTTTCGATCACGCGGCTGCCAGCCGCTTGCTGGCGGAGTCGATCCTCGTGAAGCTGACGTACGAGGACGGTTTCGTCGGGTGGGGCGAAACGCTGCCGCGGGAGTACGTCACCGGGGAAACCTTCGACAGCGTGCCCGAGGATATCGAGCGGACGATTTGGCCGGCGTGCGTGAAAGAGGATCTGCTCACGCCCTCGGTGAACCCTAAGCCCATTCCCGACAAAGCGTCCCGGCGCTGCCTGAACGCGGCTGCCTGCGCGGTGGACCTGGCGAGTCTGCGGCGGGTGTTTCACGATTTGCACAACATCTCCCCGGCGGTGCTCCAGAAGCTGGCCCATCGCGCCCGCCCGCGAACGTATATCGACACGAAAGTCTCCGGTGTGCTCGGATCGAAGGATCCGGCCAGGACCGCGCGAAGATTTCGCCTGATGCGATGGTTCGGGTTGACGGATTTCAAACTCAAACTCGGACTCGGCGAAGGGGAGGACCGGGAGAACCTGCGCCTCGTGCATAAGAAGCTGCGCGGCGCGATCAAGAAAGGCCTGGCGACGCTGCGCGTGGACGTCAACGGCGGATGGGATGAGGACTCCGCTCCCGAACGCGTGGAAGCCTTGCGGGAGTATGACGTCTGCGCGGTGGAACAGCCGGTGTATGGCTCCGCGAACAAGCTGGTGAAACTCGCCAAACGCTGCCGCCTGCCTCTGATCGCCGATGAATCGCTCCTGACCGAACGCCACGCCAAAATCCTCCTGGCGGAGCCGGAAAAGATATGGTGGAACCTTCGCCTCTCGAAAAACGGCGGATTCGTTCCGACGCTGAAGTTGATGAACCTTGCCGCCCAGAATCACGTGAATATCATCCTCGGCTGCATGGTCGGCGAGAGCAGTATTCTCTCAGCCGCCCAGCGACGCCTGCTGCAACTGGCGCCCGTGCCGCGCTTCGTCGAGGGGAACTACGGTAAATTTCTTCTGACCGACGACCTGCTGAAAGGGCGAAAAAGCCTCACCTTCGGCTACGCCGGAAACCTGCGAACTCTCAAAACGGATGGGCTGGGTGTGGATGTAAGCGACGAAAAAATCGCAAAATACGCCATCCACATCAAAACATTAACGCTGTAACCTCTTTCAAATAAGAAATTTATTGGCAAGGTCCGCCTCCTGATTTTCCCTGGTTTTTCCAAATTTTCCAAGCTCTTTATTTTCTCTATTTTCACTTAAAAGCCCCCCCTGCTCCTCCGATTTTATCTGGGACGCCTATATTGCCTATTTTGACATATGGGTCTGTTCCAACGGCTGAGTCTATGGACATTTCAAAGGAAGCTCTTGAAAAGCGAAGGAGCAGTTTCGATGGAAACGGTTGAACTATTCAAGCAATATCTGGAACAGTTGTTTGCCGGGAAGCGAACGGGAGCGCGGGAACTTCTTTTTGACGCTCACGACCGGGGATTTGGGGCGGATCGTCTGTTATCGAACATCATTTGGCCGGCGATGGAGCAGATCGACAAGCTCCACCGCGACGGACACATCACCGCAATCGTGGAGCACATGGCCACCCGGATCAACCGCATGGTGGCGGACCAGCTTCATTCCGTGCTGAACCGCAGGCCCAAAGACGGTCGGCGGATCGTCGTGTTCTGCGGGGCGGACGAAGCGGGCGAATTGGGCGCGCAGATATCCTCGGACCTGTTCGAGGCCGACGGATGGAGCGTCTGGTTCGTCGGGGCGGGGATCGCCAACGACGACGCCCTGCGATTCCTCGGCGACATCACGCCGGACGTGCTGCTGATTTACGGTTCCCTGCCGCCGGAGGTGCCCGGCGTGCGGAAACTCATCGCGCTGATCCGCGAGGTCGGCGTGTGCGAGAACATGCAGATCATGGTCTGCGGCGGCGTGTACGGCCGCGTGGAAGAGCTGGCGGAGGAAATCAAAGCCGACCTGTGCGCGAAGAACATCCGCGAAGCGATGGTGCTGGCGGAGAAATATCCCGACCGCATTCCCCGCGAAGACGCCCCCGAACCGGGCCGACGCCGCAAACGCAAACGCAAGGTTCAGAATCCCCGCGTGGGAGAACTCCGACGCGAACTGGGGATCGAGGAATCCCTGGAACAGGAGGATTCGGATGAAATGGAAGTGGATGCGGACGTCGAGGAAGAAATCCCTACCCCCGCCGCCGTCGGGGAAGAATAAATCCTTTTCCTATAATTCTATATAGCGGAGCATGCCGAAGGCACCCCCTTCGCCACGTTTGGATATCAAAGCACCTGCAAGCGAGTCTTCTCGCCTGCAGGTGCTTTTTTGAATTGGTCTGTCCATGATTTTATTCGGAAAATATCTGTAACCCATCGCTCCGCGGCGACACTACCCCGCCGGAATCGAAATGGATCGCGAAGGACGCGAACGAAAACCATCCGTCGGAGTAGGGACGCCCCTTGACGGGACGCCCCCTCCACGGATCCGGACGAGCGGGATTACCGCATCCGGCTCTTGTCTCAGGTGA
>JAFGJE010000148.1 GCA_016929245.1 Phycisphaerae bacterium | reverse complement strand
TTGCTCCTAAAAAGAGTAACCAACAACTACTGCAAGTCACTGTAAACAAAAGAATAACCGAGCGCCAGAAAAAATTCTCACACACAATCCCTCCCGGATATAGGACGTTTTGTATGAGGAAAGGTTAGGTCGCTCCGCCACGCGCTTCGGCGCGGATGGCCAACAGGTCTTTCATGACGTTGAAACAACTTCCCTTCCAGGCGGTCGTCCCGAAGGCGTCGTGGAGCTGCCTGTAGAGTTTGTACAGTTTCCCGTACACCTCGACAGCCGCGGGATTGGGGTCGTACACCTTACTCTTCAGGCCGGTCATCGCTTCCTGGGCCGCCGGAATGTCGGGATACTCTCCCGCGCAGACCGCCGCCGCGACCGCGGCGCCCAGGGCGCAGGTCTGCGACGAACGGGACAGCATCATCGGGCGGTTCGTCACGTCGGCGTAAATCTGCATGACCATCGGGTTTTTCTCCGCGATCCCGCCGCCGGTGACGATGCGGTCGACCTTCACGTGGTACTGCTCCAGTCGGTTGATGATCGTCAGCGCGCCGAAAGCGGTCGCTTCGATCAGCGCCCGGTAGATTTCCGCCGGCGTGGTGTGCAGCGACTGTCCGATCAGCAGGCCGCTTAAACGCGGATCGACCAGCACCGTGCGGTTTCCGTTGTTCCAATCCAGCGCCAGCAGACCGCTCGCGCCGGGGGCGAGTTTCTCGGCCTGGTTCGTCAGCGCGGTGTGCGAACCGGTCCGCTTTCCGCCGGGGCAAATGTAATCGACGTACCAGTTGAAGATATCGCCCACGGCGCTTTGCCCGGCCTCCAGGCCGACGAATCCGGGCACGATGCTGCCCTTGACGATACCGCACAATCCGGGAATATCCGCCAACCGCTGGTCGGCCGGCACGATCATCATGTCGCACGTGCTCGTGCCGAGAATTTTCACCAGCATCCCCGGCTGGATACCCGAACCGACCGCCCCGGCGTGGGCGTCGAAGACGCCCGCGGCGACCGGAATGCCCTCCCGCAGGCCGGTTTTGGACGCCCAGGTTTTGCACAATCCGCCGACGGGTTTGTCGATGGCCTGGGCGCGGGTTTTCAAGCGGGTGTGCAGGTCGCCGAGTTTCGGATCGAGACGCGTGAGAAATTTTTCGTCCGGATACCCGCCCCACTCGGCGTTGAACATGGCCTTGTGCCCCGCGGCGCAGACGCAGATTTTCAGGTCTTCCGGCGCTTCCGTGCCGGTCAACACCGCGGGAATCCAGTCGGCCGCTTCCACCCAGGTATAGGCGGCCGAGAAAACCTTCGGGTTCGTCCGCAGGCAGTGCAGGATTTTGCTGAAGAACCACTCGCTGCTGTAGATGCCGCCGCACTTGGCGAGATACTGAGGCCGCATCTTGCGGGCAAGGTCGGTGATCTCGATGGCTTCGTCGATGGACGTGTGATCCTTCCACAGCCAGGCCATCGCGTCGAGGTCTTTCTCGAACCGCGAATCGAACGCCAGCGGCTGACCTTTGCGATCGACGGGCAACGGCGTGCTGCCGGTGGTGTCGACGCCCAGGCCGATCACCTGGTCGGGTTTGAAGGTTTGGTTGCTTCGCTTCGCGACGCCCAGGGCGCGCTTGATGGTGGTCTCGGCGCCCTTGAGATAATCGGCTGGGTGCTGCCGGGCGAGGTTCGGGTCGTCCGAAAGCAGGATCCCCTCCTTGCCGTGGGGGTAGGTCCACGTCGCCGAGGCGACCTCCTTGCCGTTGGCGACATTCACGAGTATCGCGCGAACCGAATTCGTTCCGTAATCCAGACCGATGGTATACCTGGCCATGACGTACGCCTTTCCATAAACGTCAACGTGAAAGATCGCAACCTACGTGTCGCGGTTCCCGCAAAACTGTAAACCCTGAGCGAGAAGGATTCAAGGACAACAACTCGACAACACCGGTTTTGATGAATCGACCTTGTCACGCCCCTCTCCGCGTTCCCGACGGACGAAAATTTTCGGCTTAGCCTTCTCTTCCGCCTGGTCGATCCTGTGAATCAAATGATTGGCAAGGTATCGAAGACCGGTTATTTTAAATCCCGACATCATGGTATTAAATCGCAACGCCAATTCACGTGCCTGCTTGAAATCCCGCTTGTCGATCAACCTTTTGATCGCATACGCGTAGTCCGCGTAGGAATACATAAATACCGCTTTGGGAAACTTCCGGTATTTCTTCGTATCCTTTGGATAACGTTGGGGCGGATAGGGTTTCAGAATCGCCATCAGTTCTTCAACGGAGACGGCTTTGTTTTGATCTTCTTCGGACGTTCGTTTTCGATAATCAGCCACCGCCTGTTTCACCCAGACATCTTCGGGGAATAACCATTCCAGGGCGTGATAAAAACCACGGCTGATTGTGGATGGTTCTTGACGCTCATATCCGTCAATAAGCACCCACATCTGGTGAGACAAGGGCCAATACAAGGCATATTCCAGAATTTTCTTTCTGTATTTTTGCGTGCCGTCACAAAGGTCCCTCTGTGTGAGAAAAATAGCCTTTTGCCTATTTTTCCATTCGTTGGGAACTTTGAATTTCAATTCGGAAATGGATTCGACATTCACTTCTTTCCCCACCAGAATATCCCGATAAGCTTTAACGATGGGCGTAATCCCGTACTGATCCAGTTCCTTTCGCCGGTCGCGAAGAATCTGTTCAATAACGTCTTGTCGACTCGCCAGAGCGGCGGAAATGGCGGCTTGCCCTAATACTTTATTTCGATCCGTATCGAAGGATCTCATTCGCTTGAACGCGACGCGATACCATCGGATAGCTTCGTTAAACTGACCCGTTTCAAAATACATATCCGCTAAATATTCCATCGGCCAACTGTCACCGACTTGGAGACCCTCTTGATGGAGATCCTTTTGGCACAGTGGAAGTAAAATATCTCCGGCAACACCGGAATATCCCAGGCAATGTAATGCGATGCATAACGGTTTGATATTGGCAATGTATTGCGAGGAACAACCCGTCATATAGTTGCTGCGAATCATGGCGATACCCAACGAAATCAACATATCGGCATCGTATCCCACAGGAGGCAGGCCGTAGGCAATGTACAATTCCCTCATTAAATAATAGGAATTGGGATACTGCCCTGCCGTATGTAAAGCACGCCGGCGAAGGTTAAGATCGCTTTTCCTCTCATTATTGGCCATATTCAAACGTATTCGAAGTAAAGAGGGATGATCAGAACCGAGGAGAGTTTCCATGAGTTTTATTTGCCGGGGAAAGTTCCTGTCAAACTCCTTACCGGGACATCGTTTTGGGTCGAACACCACCATGGCCGCTTCGATAAGGTAACTTGTCAGCGCCCGTCCAATTTGGAAATAATAAAAACCATCGGCGTCGTCCACCCAGGATTTGCGCAAAGCCCACCAATATCGAACGTCGGCGAAACCGGGATCGCGACGCAGGATATCCGTATACACCGACATCCTGTCCTGGTCGAAGGCGGCGTTTCCGAGTTTAATCAGGGATTGAGGATCCTTACAACGCTCCATGCAAAGATATTCGTACAGTTTTTTCGACAGCGGAACGTCCAGACAGGCCATCGTGTCGAAAGACATATCTCCCAACAATTGAAAAAACGATCTGGGTTTATCATATTCCTTTTCCAGAACCTGATTCCCCTTTTTGTCGAATATCTGAAGAACACCGTGATACCCCTCCTTGGTGCGGATCAACTTTCCCCCCACTCCATGTGTCGCGTCCCAATCGGTGACAACAAACCCAATCAGTTTCCTGTTATACGTTTTCGCCAAGTATTGCATTTTTTCCTTGTCTCGCGTGAAGACAAAAAACGCGTGACGCGAACAGTAACATCCCGGCGACCAATCCAGGGAATTGGATAACAGAAAACTGAAGCTCAGCGCCTCGTTCGGATGACCGTCGTTGGATCGATCTTCATAGTGAAACGGCAGGATCAGATGGTTAAACCCGGATTTGTCGAACGGTTGATGCTGAAACGCCGGCCAGTCCTGTTCCAGTTCGTCCAGGTTCTTGTGAACGAATTGCATCTTCAGATTGCGGCTGAGATAAAACGGGGAGGGTTTATCCTCGGCCTGGATTCCCTGTGCGAACACCCATACCGAAAGAACAAGAACTACTTTCTGATACATCCTGCCCGACCTCCTCTCAAACCCGAAAAACGCATGGTAAAAACCAAAAGATTCGATTCTGATTTTCGTTGGTTTCCGCGAAAGAATCAATCTTCATTTTCCCGTGATTGGCCGCGATTTTCCGCAATTCTCCATAAATACCATTTGCATGATTCGGGGGTCGGTTGGTACAGTTTCCCGTTCCACACGCCGGTAAAAGATAAACCCGTAGCCTGGGCGTCGGCGGATGGAACGAGTTGTCGTTGAGGAGCGAATTATGGCGTTGGATATTGAATGGCGGGATCGGCTGGAAAGCTGGCGGAAAGAGCTGCCGCGGCATATCGAATCCCCGCTCGGTGACGTGAACTTCGAGTTTTTCGTCACGAAAGATCAGCTTTCTTTCGACGAAGCGAAGGCCGGCGCCTTTACCCCCTGCCCCGCGGGGACGCGATGGGGCAAGGCGTGGGAATACGGATGGTTCCGCGCGAAGATCACCCTTCCCGCGGAAGCGCAAGGCCGACGGGTATTCCTGCGGCCGAACGTCATCGGCGAATCGACCGTGTTCCTCAACGGCGAGGTCGCCGGTTCCGTCAGTCGGCAGGAACTCATGATTACGTTAACGGGTATGCGTCCGACCATCGACCTGACGCGCGACGGTAAAAAAGGACAAACCATCGACGTGCTGATCGAATGCTACGCCGGACACGGAAAACCGGCGTACGAAGCCGGTCCCGTCCCGCCCGACCGGCAGGTGGTTCCCCGCCCCGAAGGGGAACAACTGACCCTCGAACAGGGACAATACGGCCTGTGGGAAGAGGACGTCTATCACCTGCACCTCGACGTAGAAACCCTTTTCCAGTTGCGGGAAAACATCGATTCCGAATCGCTGCGCGTCGCGGAGATCGACGAAGGCCTGCGCGACTTCACGCGCATCGTGGATTTCGAGCTGCCCCGCGAGGAATTCCTCGCCACCGTCCGCGAAGCCCGCGAACGGCTCGCGCCGCTGCTGGCGAAGAAAAACGGGCCGACCGCCCCGACGATGTACGGTTTCGGGCACGGGCACATGGACGTCGCGTGGTTGTGGCCGCTGGTGGAAACCGAGCGCAAGGAAGCCCGCACGCTGGGCAACCAACTCGCCCTGGCGGACGAATACGACGACTACGCCTTCCTGAACTCCCAGACGCACCTGTTCTGGATGATCCAGCAGAAATACCCGAAATTCTGGCAGCGCGTCAAACAGGGCGTGAAGGAAGGCAAGATCATCGCCGACGGCGCGTGGTGGGTGGAGGCCGACACCAACGTCTCCGGCGGCGAGGCGCTGATCCGCCAGGCGCTGTACGGAAAGAAATTCTTCCGCGAAGAGTTCGGCCTGGATAGTCGCGTGCTCTGGCTGCCCGACGTGTTCGGATACACCGCCGCCCTGCCGCAGATCCTGAAGGGATGCGGGGTGGATTATTTCGCCACCGCGAAAATCTTCTGGAACTACCACGGCGGCGAGACGTTCCCCTACAACACATTCCGGTGGGAAGGCGTGGACGGTACGCGGATTCTCGTGAACCTGATGAACGATTACAACTCCTTCACCTCCCCCCACTTCCTGATCCAGCGATGGAATCAGCGCGTGCAGAAGGACGGCATGACGTCGCGGTTGTTCCCGTTCGGCTGGGGCGACGGCGGCGGCGGACCGGACCGCAACCACCTCGAATACGCCAAACGCTGCGCGGACCTGGAGGGTTGTCCGAAACTGAAACTCTCGACCCCGCGGGAGTTTTTCCACGACATTGAAGACGAAGGCGGCATCGACAACGTCTACGTCGGCGAGTTGTATTTCCAGGCCCATCGCGGAACGTACACCACCCAGGCCAAGACCAAACGCGGAAATCGCAAGAGCGAAATCGCGCTGCGGGAGGCGGAACTCTGGATCGCCGCGGCGGCGGTGCTGAAGAATCATCCCGTCGACGACGACACGCTGTGGGATTGCTGGCGGCAGGTGCTGCTGCACCAGTTCCACGACATCCTGCCCGGTTCCTCCATCGCCCGCGTGTACGAAGAAGCCGAGGCGGAATATGATCGCGTGCTGCGGGATCTGACCGGCCTGACCGCCGGCGCCGCCGGCGCCCTGACCGACGACTCCGACCAGGCCTTGACGCTGCTGAACTCCCTTTCGTGGGATCGCAAGTCGCTGATCGCCCTGCCGGACGGCTGGGCGGGCGCGATCGACTCCGACGGCGAGGCGCTGTGCGTGCAGGACGTCGAAGGCCTCAAATACGTCGAGGCGGACATTCCGAGCATGGGAATGACATCGCTCCAACGCGCCGGGAAATCCGCCTCTGAAGGTTGTCGCGGCTGCGGCGGCGTGCGGGCGGAACCCACCCGGCTGGAAAACGAACTCGTTCGCGCCACGTTCAACGAACTGGGCGAGTTGACCAGCCTTCTCGCCAAGAACACCGGCATGGAGTTTCTCGCCGGACCGAGCAACCAGCTTCGCCTGTACAAGGACGTGCCCAGCAAATGCGACGCCTGGGACATCGACAGCATGTACGAACAGACGCCCGTGGAACTCGAAGCGAAAGCGACCGTCGAAGTCGTTTGCTCCGGGCCGCTGCTGGGAAAACTTCGCGTCACGCGGAAACTCAACGGATCGAGCCTCACGCAGGACATCACGCTGCGAAGAGGGCGACGGAGCGTGGAATTCGCGACGGTCGTCGACTGGAACGAGAAGCACAAGCTGCTGAAGGTCGCCTTCGACTCGAACATCCACGCGAACGAGGCGATCCACGAAATTCAGTTCGGTCATATCAACCGGCCGAACCATCGTTCACGCCAGATCGACCGCGACCGGTTCGAGGTGTGCAACCATCGCTTCACCGCCCTCACCGAACAGCGGCGAGGACTGGCGGTGCTCAACGACTGCAAGTACGGCGTCAGCACGCTGGGCGGCTGCATTCAACTGACGCTGTTAAAAAGCGCTCAGGCGCCGGACGACACCGCCGACCTGGGCCGACAGGAATTCATCTACGCGGTGACCGCGTGGGAAGGTCCGTTCGCCGACAGCGGTTTGGTACGGGAAGGATATGAACTCAACGTTCCGGCGAGCGTCGTCCCCGGCGGCGCCCAGCGGCGGAGCCTTTTTAACCTCGACGCCGACAACGTCGTGATCGAGGCTGTCAAACTCGCCGAGGACGGCGGTGGCGACGTGATCGTGCGAATGTACGAATCGCTGCGAACCGCGACGAATTGCACGCTTTCGACGACGCTGCCCGTCAAGGCCGCCTGTCAGACGGACATGCTGGAAGGGAAAACGGGCGACCTGAACTTCGACGACGGGAAGGTATCCCTGACCTTCCGACCGTTCGAGATCAAGACCGTTCGGTTGTCGAGATAATAAGAAAAAACAACAGCGCCGAGCGGCAAGCCGATACTCGTATCGGCTTGCCGCTCGGCGCTGTTGGTTTTTTATTGTGATTTAGAATTTATTCCGCTTTTCCCGTCTGAAGCAGCGATTGTCCGTCGTAGTTTTTGGGAATGGGTTTCCCGATCAGTTGCAGCAGCGTGGGCGCCAGGTCCACGGTTCTGGCGACGTCGATTTGTTTGTGCGGTACGCCCGGTCCCGACAGCAGCAGCGGCACGTGCAGATCCTCTTCCGCGCGAACCCCGCCGTGGCCTCCTTTGTGCGACCCGCCGAAATCCCATCCCGGCGCGGCGAAGACGATCACATCCCCCGCTCGCGGGGAACGGAAATACGCCAGCAGTTGCGCGGGAAGATCGGGATACTTCGTACCATGGGTGATTCTCAACCATTCGCGGGATGAGTGTGTTATCGTTTCGGCTTGCCGGTCGGCGGTGTTTGTCTTTCTGAGAGCCTGCGCGTATCCCAGAGGATCGTCACCTCGAATAACGCGATATTGGATCGAATCTTCCGCGTCTTCCGATTGCGCGAATTCCACAATCCCTTTTTTCGTCGCGACGCGAACGGTATTTCCCCCCGTCGGCCAGGCGACGATGTCGACAGCCGGTTGATCCAACAACGGCGGGAGCAATTCGATCGTCTCGGGAAAAGCAGCGTTCTTCTTCAACAAACGAAATACGGGAACGTCAGTAAACGTGGGCGTTTTGGACCATGGAGCATATAGGTAATTGCGGTTCGCCAACTGGGCATGTACATGTTTGGTGGATCGCAGGCTGATCGCGCGGTATCGCTCGCCCGATCCGGTGACGATGACGTTGTACTTGTTGTAGTATGTTTCCCGTCGGTCCGGTGGAATGTTGTCGCAGAATCGTTCCTTGGGAATCGGGGTTTTCAGGACGGTTTCGAGAAATGTCTTCAGTTTCAAATGCCGCATCACGTCGGAATGGCTGTGGTCGGAGACCACCGCGAGGATGAGCTTCTCCAGCACGCCGGCCTTTTGGAAATCCCCCAGCACGCGCCCGATCTGCCGGTCGGCGTGGCGGATGGCGTTTCGATAATGGTCGCTGCTCACGCCGTGCTGATACGAGATGTAATCCGGCGCGAGCAGATACGCGAACACCAGCCGGGGAAACTGATTCCGCTCGCGGGACATCTCCATCATCTCGCCGAAACGAAACAGCGTGACTCGATCCACGAAATAATACCAGCCGAAAATGAACGGAGGTCCGCCGGACAGCCAGTCCTCGAAAAATTTCGTCGCCCCCCGGTGCGGTTCGCAGAAAATCGACACCGTAAAATCATTCGGGAAATGTTCATAGAGCATCGGGACGGTGCAGTCCCGGCCGACGTCGTTTTTCTGCTCCAGCGTGTGATAATCGCGAAACAGGTGCGTCTGGCGATCCAGCCAGTTGATCCCCATCACGCCGTGATGGCCGCAGAACTTCCCCGTCACGATGCTGGTCAAGTTCGGAAGCGTCACGGAAGGAATATTCGCCACCGCCCGCGGGGCGTACAGGCCTTTGTCCACGAAGTATCGCTGGAAATTGGGCAGTTCTCCCGCCTGGAGCATCTCCTCGAAAATCCGTCCGTTCATGCCGTCCACGAGAAACACGATCGCGCCGTACACGTCACCGGCGGGGACGGTTTTGGGCGGCGTGAGATTCAGGCCATACGAATCGGCGGGCCCGTCCGGTCCGGGCACACCGCATCCCGCGGCCAGGAACATCCAGGCTCCCAAAATACCACTACAGAATGATCTTCCTCTCATACTCTCTCATCGACGTTTGAAACCGAAGAATTCAGGAGCAAAACTATACCTTAATCGTTAAACGTCGTGAAGGGTTTTTGTGGAGAACAAGGCGCCGCCGCGGCGCAGTCTTTCAGGAAGTCGATGGCTTCGGATTCTTCCTTTTGCGGATCATCCCGCCCGGTGAAAAATTCCTCCAGGCAGACCCACATCTGAAAAAACATGCACAAGCTGTTTTGAAGCCCGACAGGGCTGGCAGCGTTTAGCCGGGGCGTGAGCGCAGCGAACCCCCGGTTGGATTTTTTGATCTCGGAGTCCCGACGGGACGACAGCGAATCGGGAATATCCTTCCATTCAGCAAAATCCCAATATCACTGCCGTCCCGTTGGGACTTGTATGAACACACGGTTTTCCGGGGGTTCGCTGCGCTCACGCCCCGGCTAAACGCTGTTGTCCCTTAGGGACAAGGAAAACAGGCGATTTATCTTTCCCGTAGAGCAAACGAAAGTTGAGACTTCGTTTTCTGCCGGCTTGCTTTGTCCGCGGCTGCTATCAAAGATCATTTCTTCGGCGGGGCGATGTTGTTGGCCTGGGGAGTGAAATCCCGGGGTTTCAGGCCGGGATTGAGTTTCACCTCGTGATATTCGTAATTGCACAGCAGGGAATTGTCCCGGTCGTACCCGACGATCCGCAGGGGAAGCAGCAATTCGATGTCGAGACAGGTTTCGGTGATCCTGGCGGGGTAATCCTTACCCTCGGGCAGGATGCGCGTCAGCACCACGCACTTTCTGCCGCCCACTTCCGTCACGCCGTCATACTGCATTTTGCATTCCTTCGCGGCGATGGCTGGTTCGTACACCTCCAGCAGGCTTACCAAGCCGTTGCGAAAACCGAATTTCGTGACGGGACGCAGGGAGTTTCGCATGGCGTCCGGGCCGTCGGGCAGTTTCAGGACGCTCTTTCCGACCAGCCATTGAAACGCGGGTTTGGGGCGCACGAGCATTTGGCTGACGCCTTTATTGTTTTTGTATTCTCCCTCCACGTAAATCAGCGCGTCGCCCAGCGGCGGGTTTTTCGTCCAGACCATCGCCACGCTGAAGGGATCGCCGAGAAATTTGATGGCCACGTTCTGCTCGTCGCCCAGCCGGCCGCCGAGTTTCTCCTGCTTGACGAACAGGCAGGTGTAATCCTTCACGGGCATGGCGTCGTATTTCTCGACGCCCTTTTTCAGCAGGGCGACGTGATCGGTCTTCGCCAGGTTCAACACGTCCGCGGGCACCTGGTTGTCCATGTCATTGCTGAGCTTGAGAATGGAAGAATGCTCCAGCGGCGCGGGAGGCTGGCACCCCGCCGCCAGAAGAAACAGACCCACGCAAAGAAATCCAACGAAAGATTTCATATTCATGTCTCCTGAACAAAAAAACCTGCAAAAAAGCCCCTTGTCGCAAGGGGCTTGGTTGTTCTGGATCGCCTCGTTCGTTTCTCGAATGGATTAATTGGTTTTGATCCCGTTGGCGTCGGGGGTGAAATCCTCCGCCGCCAGGTCCGCGGTGAAGTTCACGTCGCGGTATTCGTAGTTGCAGAAGAACGTATCGTTCCAGTCGTACCCGATGACGCGCACGGGCAGGAGATATTCCAGGTCGATGAAGGTGAGGGTCTTCTTGGCGGGGTATCCTTCCCGTTTGGGCAGGTAGCGAACCAGGACGATGCACTTTCTGCCGTCCACTTCGGCGAACTTGACGTCCTTTCCGGTTTTTTCGTCGCGATAGCCCCACTGCTCGTTGCTGTCCCCGTTTTGCCGGGCCTTTTTGTATACGTCGATCAGGCTTTTGAGGCTGTTTTCAAATCCGAACATCGTGCAAGGCCGCAGCGTGCTTTTCATGGCGTCCGGACCGTCCGGCAGGCGTTTGACGGACCCGCCGACCAGGCGCCGGAGAAAATCGGACGTCGGCTGAACGATCATCTGGCTTTTTCCGTTCTTGTCGGGGTATTTCCCATCGACATACACCAAGGCGTTGCCCGTGGGGGGATTTTTCGTCCATTTCATCACCACGCTGAACGGAGAGGCCATGAACTTCGCCTGGATGTGCTGTTCGGGACTGAGTTTGCCGCGAATCTGCTCCTGCTTGACGAAAGTGGCGGTGTATCGTTGATATCCACCGCGTTTTTTCATTTCGTCCCGGCAGAGTTCCAGCAGCGCCAAATGGTCCGTCTGGGCGAGATTCGTGATTTTCTTCAGCAGATCCGGTTCGGAGGTGACGATCTGATCCTCGCCGATAATCTCGACGCGGCTGGCCGGCGCGGTACTGGTCGCCACGGATTGCGTCACCTGGACGGCAAGGAGCACCGCCAGCAGCAAACCGACCAGAATACGTACATGCCGGTTGCTGGGCCGAAGAGCTTTGCGAATTCGATCTTTCATTCTCCAATCCTCTGCGGATTTGCCCGCAACGGCCGAGGATCCCGACGGTTTCTGGTCCGAATCACCCGGCAAAGGGCGTATCATTTTTATCGACACACCCCTTCGTGTTTCTTTACCCTTCCAGGGGGCAGTTACTGCCGTCCCGGAAACGTTTCCACTCCCGACCCGACTGTGGGGTCGGTGTGCGGCCAGCCGAGAAAACTGTTTGGAAATATGGTACTGACCTTCGGCGTCATTTCCAGAGAAATTTTCCATGATTTTTCGCCTCATACGAGGGGGCAACCCGCGCCGGGACTCTCCGCGCGTCCGCCGGAGAAGGTGCAAAATCCATTCCGGGAACCCGGGAAAGACTCCCCCAGGGGTGCTTCCGGGAAATAACTGCCTTAAATTCATTTAATTAAAGAGATTACAGATAAAAAAATACTGCTCTTTCCGGTAGTTTTCCCGGGAACTCCCAACGGTTATAGGGAGAGACATAAAAAAGTTTACACATCCGTACGAAAAAAACCGTCGACGGAACAAAATGGAAACCTTGTCCCTGTTTAACGATTTCACGAATAGACGGTTTCATAACCGCGCCGAGCGGCAAGCCGATATTCGTATCGGCTTGCCGCTCGGCGCTGTTAAAAAACAGGGAGAATCGTTCCTCCTGGAACCAAACCAGGTTCGCTACAGCAGACATCAAATTTTTCCCGTTCCCCCACAATCCGCTCCCCGCCGCCTAATTCACATCTCCCGACTCTTGCGAAACGTCCCCGGGGAAAGTCCTGTGATCTGTTTGAATTGACGGGTGAAGAAATATACATCCCGAAACCCAAGTCGTTTAGCGATGATCTTGATCGGCGCGTCGGTTTCGAGCAGCATCGTGCGAGCGGAGGCGATCCGTTGTTGCAGGGCGAAATGGTGCATGGGGAATCCCATTTCCCGACGGAATCTCCGCCGGAGGGTGCTGGTTCCCATGCCCACGTCGGCGGCCAGGGCGTCGTAATCGTAAGGCCAGGCGGCAGGGTCGGATAGCACCGCCAGAATCCTCTGCAACCACTCGGCGCGCTGAAGTTTCCGGTGCCCGCGATGCTCCGCCAGGTCCAGCAGGACGGATTCCAGCAGATTCACCGCCCGAAGCCGTCCCAAACGACCCGCCGAAAACGCCAGGTGAATTACTTCGTCCATCACCTGATCGTAGTTTCGCCCCGTCGGTGCGGGAATCGGACCCGCCGGCCAGATTCCCTCCGCCAACCAGCGTTCCAAATGGCGGCCTCGAAAAGCGATATAGCGATGATCCCACGAACCGCCTTCCTCGGCGGGGTGAAATCGAATCCGGGGTCCGGGAAAGTCAGTCCAAAACCACTTCCCCCGTAAATCATATCGCTGCTGGCCGTAAAACACGGTTATCGCTCCGCTGTGCATGTATTGGAGCACGTAATACCCGTCGAAATGCTTATCGACGGTGGCGACGCATTGCGAAGTATGGGAACCGTGCAGAAAGACAAGATCAATAGCGGACATAGTGAGCATATTATATAAAGAAGTGATTAAAGAGTCTATTTTATAGAGATAAAGTTGTGATAAAATAATGAAATAGCATAATAAACAATCGGGTGCCGTGGTTCGCGGAGCGCAGCGGAGCAACCACGATTGTCCAACGACGTGGTTGCTCCGCTGCGCTCCGCGAACCACGGCACCCATATTCGTTGGATTTTGTGGAGAAAAAAATGTCCGGCTGGAGTGAAACATTCACGCGATGTATGAACGATCTTTCTTCCCGCATCGACCCGGCTGAGGATCAAACCAATCGCCTCGCCTGGGAAGCGTTTGTGGACGGTAAGTGCGAGGAGGAATTTTTCGTCCCCCCCGCTCGTACCCCTCGTCCGCCGAAATGCGACTGGCCTGACGTGCATATCAACGACGCCAACGACGGCGATTTTGAGTTGATGCTGCTGAGCCAGTTCAAAATGGTTTCCGACGAGTTGGCGAAGGGATCGTCTTTACGTTTGTGCGTGCGATGCAATTACGGTACGGGGATCCTGCCGACGCAGTTCGGATGCGACCTGTACGCCATGCCGCGAGAGACCAACACGCTCCCGACCGCCGTCCCCCTGCACAGCCGCGATAAAGTCCAGGCCATCGTCGACGCCGGCCCGCCGGACCCGCGCGCGGGACTCGGCGCGAAGGTGCTGGATTGCGCGGAACACTACCTTGCCGTCTTCGAGAACTATCCGGTTCTGGCGGAACATATCGCGTTGTATCATCCCGACTGGCAAGGCCCGATCGACGTCGCGGAGGTCGTCTGGGGCAGCGAAATCTTCTACGCGATCTTCGACGAACCGGATTTCGTGCGGTCGTTCCTGGAGGTAATGACCCAAACCTACGCCCAATTCGCCCGCGCGTGGTTCGCCATGAGTCCCCCCTCGCCGAGAGGGTACAACGTGCACTGGAGCTGGATGCACAAGGGGGTACTGGTGCTGCGGGAGGATTCCCTGATGAATCTTTCCCCCGAGACGTACGTGGACCTGATTCGCCCGCTGGACCAGAGACTCTTCGACGAATTCGGCGGCGGATTCATTCACTACTGCGGGCGGGGCGAGCATTTCGTCCCCCCGATGAGTGAAATGAAGGGTTTAACGGCGATCCAGCTCTCCCAGCCGGATTATAACGATATGGAAGTGATCTACCAAAACACGGTGGATAAGGGGATTCCGCTGCTGGGTTTGGAACGAAGCGAAGTGGATCGGGCGATCGCAGCCGGCAGACCCTTACGGGGGTTGGTGCATACGTCCGCGGAAAACACAATAAAGCATACCTGCGGTATTCCATCGTGAAATCCCCGCCGTGCAACAAACCAGGCGGCAGTACTGCCTAGTGGAGCACCCGCTCCACCAAGTTTATTGGTTAATCCGGAACGTGCAGCGCATCACGGGTTCCGGGCCGGAGTAGAATTTGACTTCATATTCACCGGGCCCTCCGCCGAGGGTGGCGATTTGCTTGGGGGAAAACTCATATCCCCGCGTGGTGCGCGGCTGACCTTGCTCCGCCTGGAATAAGAATTCATCGCTGGTCAGATCCTTCCGTGTGCCCTTCCGAAGGATCGTAATCTTAAACCGGTTTCGGTCGCATTCCTCGGGCAGCGTCAGAACGACATAGGCCGTCTCGTCCGTCGCCTTGAAGCTGTTTTGCCAGGTCCATTTGTTGTCGTACAACTCGCTTGCGGTGCGGAAATCCTCGTCTTCCTTCACCTTGATCGTGCTCCGCGACAAGGCGAACGTCTGGACCAGCTTGACGATCAGCCAGTTGGTGGCTTCGTTGAGGCAGGCGTTGGGGTCGTATTGCGGTGGGGAACCCTGGGCCCAGAAATGTCCTCGTATGGGGGTGAGGGTGGCGTGGATCGTGGTTCCGTCCGAGACGCGGATCAGGGCCGCACTGGCGGTGACGTTGCCTTCATTGCGGGTGAAGGTGTAGCGACGGGTATTGTATCCGGCGATGTACATCTGTTTGGTGTAGGCGTTGTACTGCCAGATGGGAATCTGCTCGACGCGGGGATCGTCGTGTTTCGTAGCCGCGTAGGTGCTGACCGTCCCGACGAGAATCGCGTCCACATCGGCGATGTTCCGGAATTTCGCGGCGATCTGGGCGTTGGACAGTCCCGCCTCCGTGCGCAGGTCCTGTTCGTCCTGGAGAATGCGATGGTCGTTGCGGTTGATCACTTTGTACGTGCCGTTGACCACCAGCATCGCCGCCAGGGCGTCGGAAACGATATTCCCGGCGTTGGGCGCCCCCGAAGCGTTGCGGAAGGGAATGATCGCGACGCTCTTGATGTCCCCCTTGTAGAACGTCGGGATTTTAATGATGACGATTTCCTTCTCGCCGCAGCCGGGCAGGAACAACCCCGCCGAAACAACCGGGATCAGGAAAAGAATGATTTTCTTCGTCATACCGTCTCTCCCTGGAGGATACGTATATTCCTTAGGGTAAGTATACATTGTCAAGGGCGAAGATGGGGGAGTTTTTTCACAATGTGATACTGTCATCCTGAGCGCAGCGAGTCTTCGAGCGAAGTCGAAGGACCTCACGCCAACGTACCCGTGAGGTCCTTCGACATAGTTTACCCCCAAGGGGCCGCGCTCCGCTCAGGCCCTAGGGGCTCCTTAGGAGATGACAGCAAGAAGATGCAGGGCTTACGCATCTACATTCTTTGTATGTTCGTGTCTTTCGCCTGAAAGGCGTACAGATACCAGCCCAGGGCAACGCCCTGGGAAACGGGCGCTATATGAATCAAGCCCTGTAAGGGCGTGACAATATGTCTCGCCCTTACAGGACTCGGAGGAATGGAAAATCTCTCACCCAGGGCTTCGCCCTGGGCTGGTATATTTCAGCCCGTTGGGCTGTAAGAAAGAATTTAGATG
>JAFGJE010000147.1 GCA_016929245.1 Phycisphaerae bacterium | reverse complement strand
TTGCTCCTAAAAAGAGTAACCAACAACTACTGCAAGTCACTGTAAACAAAAGAATAACCGAGCGCCAGAAAAAATTCTCACACACATGATGATTGTGTGCAACCAAAAGAAACAACGCCGAGCGGCAAGCCGGATTTCAACTCGGCTTGCCGCTCGGCGCTGTTTTTCTTCTTTATTCTCTTCCCAACGGTCTAAAACAATTTCCCCAATTTGGGCAGTTCGCCGACCAGCGGGGTCGCGTAGTTGACGTAGGCTTGCGTGACGCCGTTGCCGGCTTTGTTGAGGAAGGTCTTGGGCATGTCCTTCGTCAGGCGTGCCACGTCCTTGAGTTCCGCGCGTTTGTAGCTGATCTTGTAGGTATTGCCCTTGGCGCGGATCATGACGATGGAACCGTCCGAATCGCCCGCCAGGGCAAGCTCGGCCGCCTTTCGCCCGCACTGCCGGGCTTCGATCTGGTCAACGGAGGAGGCGTATCCCGCGAACGACCGCTGGAGATATCCGAACGTGTCGGCCCGCACGCGGAGGGTTTTGTACTTTTCCTTCATGTTGCTCTTGAGGAAGTCCGAGAGGAAATCGCCCAGCGCGCCCGATCCGGACAGTTGCACGTTTCCGTGGCTGTCGCGTTCGACGCGGTGCCCCAGGCGCTCGGCGAGGTTCACCGCGATGGGCGTGTGCGTTTCGTCGGAAATCCCTTCGGAGACGGCGATCTGGCAGCGTCCGAGTTTCGCGTAGGTTTCGCGAACGTCCTCGACGAACTGGTTGACGTTGAAGGGAACCTCCGGCACGTACACCAGGTGAGGCCCGCAGGTTTCGTCGATCTTGCCCAGCACGCTCGCGGCCGTCAACCAGCCGGCGTGGCGACCCATCACGACGTTGATCTTGATCCCCGGCAGGGACGCCGAGTCGCGGTCGTCCCCGGCGAACGCCGACGCGACGAACCGCCCCGCCGAACCGTATCCCGGCGTGTGGTCCGTCACGCGCAGGTCGTTGTCGATGGTCTTGGGAATGTGGAACACGCGCAGTTCGTAGTTCGCGGCGTCGGCCATCTCGTTGACGATCCGCGCCGCGTCCGCGGAGTCGTTTCCGCCGATGTAGAAGAAGTAGCGGACGTCGTTCTTCTCGAAGACCTTGAAAATCCGCTCGCAGTAGGCTTCGTCGGGTTTGTCGCGGCTGGAACCCAGCGCCGCGGCCGGGGTGTCGGCGACGCGCTCGAGCGTGGTCTTATCGACCTTCTTGAGATCGATGAATTTTTCCTTCACGATTCCCGAAACGCCGTGATTGGCGCCGAGAATCTTCGGAATCGATTTGCATCCCTTGAGCGTCTCGATCACGCCCACCAGCGACTGGTTGATGACGGCGGTCGGTCCGCCCGACTGTCCGATCACCGCGTTTCCTTTCATCATACTCATGGAAAACACTCCTGTTTCTTATGTGATCCAACGAATGGAAGGGAACGCGAATAACGCGAATCAAGACGAATAAGACGAATTGATTTTTTAAAAACGATTCGTCTTATTTGTTCTAATTCGTCTTATTCGCGTTCTCTTATTTTTCCTTCGCGTAGTCCGGACCCTTGGGGATCAGCAGTTCGCGTTCGATGAACATGGTGTCCCATTGTCCGGCGATGAATTTTTCATGGCTGAGCACCTCGCGGCACAGCGGATAGGTCGTCTTGGTCGGTTCGATGACGAACTCGTCCAGCGCGCGCTTCGCGGTGGCGATGGTTTCCTCGCGCGTGGGGCGATGGACGATCAGCTTTCCGACCAGGCTGTCGTACGTCGGAGGGATCGTGTATCCCTGGTAGACGTGCGAATCCCACCGCACGCCCAGTCCGCCCGGCGCGACGAACGCCAGAATCCTCCCCGGCGAGGGACGAAAGTCCATCTTGGGATCCTCGGCGTTGATGCGACATTCGATGGCGCAGCCGCGCTGGTGAATGTCCTTCTGCGTGAACGTGAGCTTCTCGCCCTGGGCGACGCGAAGCTGCCACTTGACCAGGTCCACGTCGGTGACCATTTCCGTGATCGGATGCTCCACCTGGATGCGCGTGTTGACTTCGAGGAAGTAGAACCGGTTCTCCTGGTCGAGCATGAACTCGACGGTCCCGGCGTTGTGATACCCCACTTCCTTCGCCAGGCGCACGGCGGCGTTGCACACCTCCTCGCGCAGGGCCTTGCTTAAACCCGGGGCGGGGGTTTCCTCGATCACCTTCTGCCGGCGCCGCTGCACGGTGCATTCGCGCTCGAACAGGTGCACCACGTTTCCGTGACGGTCACCGAGAATCTGCACCTCGATGTGACGGAAATTCTCGACGCACTTTTCCATGAAAATCCGCCCGTCACCGAAGGCGATCTGCGCCTCGGTCTGCGCCTGGCGGAAGATGCCGCGGAGCGTCGCCTCGTTGTGCGCGAAGCGGATGCCGCGTCCGCCCCCCCCGGCGGCGGCTTTCAGGGCGACGGGATACCCGATCTCGTCGGCGATGCGGCAGGCGGCGTCGATGGTCTCGATCGCGCCGTCGCTGTCGGGCGTGGTGGGGACGTTGGCTTTCTTCGCGAGGGCTTTCGCCTGGATTTTGTCGCCCAGCGTCCTCATGCTCTCGACGCTCGGGCCGATGAATTCGATCTTGCAGTCGCGGCAGACGTCGGCGAAGTGGGCGTTTTCGGCGAGGAAACCGTAACCGGGGTGGATCGCGTCGACGTCGGTGATCTCGGCGGCGGCGATGATCCGGGGAATGTTCAGGTAGCTTTCCGACGACGCCCCGGCCCCGATGCACACGCGGTCGTCCGCCAGGTGCAGGTAGCCGGCGTCCCGGTCGGCTTCGCTGTACACCGCCACCGTCTCCAGTCCCAGCTCCTTGCAGGCCCGGATGATCCGCAGCGCGATTTCACCTCGATTGGCAATTAAGACACGAGAGAACATGTATTTCTCCATTCGGCAACGTCGTTCCGCCTGACGGAAATCCTCCACGGATTACACGGATTGAAAGGGATTTCACGGATTTCTTCTTTTGTTTTTTTCATACAATCATCCGTGTAATCTCTTTTTCTTATCCGTGAAATCCGAGGAGTCTTTCCCGACACCTTGACGCGTTCAATTACGGTTTGACGCGGAACATCACCTGCCCGAACTCGACGGGCTGGGCGTTGTCCACGCAGATTTCGGCGATGGTCCCGGACACCTCGGCCTTGATCTCGTTCATCACCTTCATCGCCTCGACGATGCAGACGACCGTTTCGGCGTTGACCTTCGCGCCGAGTTGGACGAACGGATCGCTGTCGGGGCTCGACGCCGCGTAGAACGTGCCGACCATCGGACTGGTGATCTCGATCAGGTCGTCGGCCGGGGCGGATTCGGGCGCTTCGGCGGGAGCGGCTGCCGGTGCGGACGCCGCCGCGGGAACCGCCGTCGGAACGGGCGCCGCTGTCGGGACGGACATCATCGGAACCGCCAGGCCGCCGCGCTTCATGGCGATCTTCCGCGCGCCGTCTTCAATGTCGATTTCCGTCACGTCGTGCATCGCCATCATTTCCATCAGGTGCTGCACGTCGGCCATCAGACCCTTGACCGGGGGTTTGGTGGCCGCCGCGGATTTCTTCGCCGTTTTTTTCAAAGACTTCTTCGCGGGAGTCTTCTTCACCGCCGCGGTCTTCACCGTCGTTTTCTTCTTTGCCTTTTTCCTAGCCATCATTGACGCCTTCCTTGTATCTGCCTGGACAGGACTTTCGTTCCGTTAGGGTTAAAAAATATCCAATATTCAATTCTCAATACTCCAACAATATCAAAAACGAAATCTTCCATATTCAAAAGACATAAGGACGTTATTTTGGATATTGTGTATTGATGATTGTTTGAATATTGAATTTTGATTATTGATTATTCTCTTTTTTATCGCAGCCGCATCGCCTCGATGTCTCTCGGAAGGCGGCTGAGGCGCTTCGCGCCGCGGGACGTCACCAGCACGTCGTCCTCGACGCGAATTCCGCCGACTCCGGGGATGTAAATGCCCGGTTCGACGGTGACGATCATCCCGGCCCGCAATCGCTTCGGGTTGGTTTTCGTCAGCGTCGGCGCTTCATGCACGTCCCGGCCCAGCCCATGGCCGAGGCTGTGCACGAATTTTTCGCCATATCCCGCCGCCTCGATCACGCTCCGGGCGGCGCGGTCCACCGACTTGCAGGTTTTGCCCGGCTGAATCGACCGGATCCCGGCCTTCTGCGCAGACAAAACAATCGTATACAGTTCGGTGAATTCGGGCGGGATTGTACCCGTGAAGACCACGCGGGTCAAGTCGCTGCCGTATCCCCCCAGCCGGGCGCCCCAGTCGAGGAGGATCGGGTCGCCGCGCTTCACCCGGCGCGATCCGGGACGATGGTGAGGGCGCGAACCGTTCGGACCGACGGCCACGATGGTTTCAAAGAACGGCGCCTCCGCGCCGAGATCGCGCATGCGGTGGTCCAACTGGGCCGCGATCTGACGTTCCGTCCGCCCGAGAAACCGCTTCGCCCCTCCCGCGATCAGTTCCAGGAACGCTTTTTCGGCGATCCGCAGCGCCTTGCGAATCGCGCGAACCTCAATGTCATCCTTCGTTTCCCGCGATCCCGCGGCCAGGTTGGATAGTTCGATCAACTTTCGTTTCCCCAAGGCATCGGACAGCGCCTTGTGCAGCGCGAGGGTGACATGCTCGCGCTGCACCCCCACGCGCCGGACGCCCTTGCCCCGCAGCACATCCGCGACGGCGAGGGACATCTTCCCGGTGCGGACGTACATTTCCACACCCGGACATTCCTTCGCCGCCTGCTCGTCATATCGGCCGTCCGTCAAAAGGAAAGGTTTATCGCCGATCAGCAGAGCGAAACTGTCGTCGCCGGAAAATCCCGTCAGATATCCCACATCCGCGGGATTCGTCACGAGCATCGCGTCAATCTTCACCTGCCGCGCCGCGGCCCGCAACAGCGCCCGCCGCCGCGAACGATACACCGTCGTCAGATTGGTCGATTTTGAGGAAACCATGATGCGAGAGTATAGAATATTTTCAGCGAAAGATCACCAAAGATGTCATCCTGAGCGGAGCGCAGCGGAGTCGAAGGACCTCACGAGTAACCAGGCGTAAGGTCCTTCGACTCCGCTGCGCTCCGCTCAGGATGACAATATGTATATTTTATGGAACCAATTGAAGGCTATTTCTCAAACTCCACAAACGCCCGTTCGAGTCGCGTCTGGACTTTCAGTTTTTCCGAGGCCGCCATCTGTTTTTTTGCGGCAGGCGTCGGCGCCCAATCGGGCGTGCGAATCTTCGCGAACTCGGGTTTGAGTTTCGCGGAATCGCCTTTTTCGTACAAACTCTCGCCCGGCAGGAAGGAATATTCCAGGCTGTTACGGGCCAACTCCTTCAGGTCCGTGTAGGAAAGATTGTGGTCGCGAATCCCACGGATGAATTCCATCGTGAGATTCGATCTTCCGACGCCTTCGTCGTCCGTGTTCAAGCTCATGGGAATTCCGGCCTGGCGATACAGGTTGAAGGGATGCTTGTCACCCGAAACGCCGAGAATCACGTCGTTGCTGGTGAGGCAGATTTCCACCGCCACGCCTTTGTCTCGCATTTCTTTCAGCAGGCCCGGCAGGTCGTCCTCCCAGGCGATGGACACGCCGTGCCCGATCCTTTTGGCATGGCCGATTTCGATGGTCTTGCGAATCCGCGAGCGCATCACCTCGACCGGGGAGATTTTCAGCGTCAACTCCCCCGCGTGCAGCGTGAGGTTGGGTTTGCCCAGGCGGTTCCAGAGAAAATCGATCATCCGCATCTGCGTGTCGAAATTCCAGCGGGCCATCGTGTAATCCTCCGGCGCGAGGATATTGCAGGACACGACGCGCGGGTCAGCCTGGATCAGCGCCATTCCGCAGGCCATCTGCGCGAAGAAATCCTCGTTCGGCGCGGTGCGGTCCACGCTGAAAATATAGCGGAAGAAGATCGGGTTCCCGGAATCGGTGATCGGTCTGGCCAGGCCCATGCGTTTGGCGACGTCCCGGTCCTGCGCATCCATGTATTCCTTGGACGCCTGGATCATGGCGGGGAAACGTTTTTTCATTTCCGCGAACGCTTTTTCGAGATTCTCGACAGCCGGCGGATTCGCCAGCGCCGCTTCGCGGGCTCGACCTTGCAGGGGAGTGGCCATGATCTCCATGTATTGCAGGTTCTGCGCCCGGGCGCGGGAGAGCACTTCCGCGAGCATCACATTGACGTCCGTAGGCCCGTTCATGTGCGACCATGTGGCGAAGAAATGATCGTGTCCGCTCATCGTCGCGGGGAACCAGCCCCGCATGCTCGCGGCGTCGAGAAATTTCGTCGCGAGCGTCGGATCGGTGAGCATATCCTTGGCGGGTTTCGCCCCGGCGGTTCCCGCGGGAACGAACCGGCAGGCCACGGGGTCGAAGAACAAAGGGCTGCGAATGGCGGCGTCCAGCTCTGTTTCGGCGTAGACGGCCCCGCTGATATGCACATGCAGGTCCGCGCCCTTGGGCATATTCTTCACGAACGCGATCAACTGCGGATCGGAGGCTTTAGCGTGCTCGAAACGACTCGCGGTCGCCGCTTCGTCGGCGAAGAGAACCCAAGGCGAATGCAACAGAATCGCGATAAGGAATAACTCGATAATACGTTTCTTATGGTTCATATCTCACAACCCTTTCTGTAAGGGTGCCGTGGTTCGCGAAGCGTAGCGTAGCAACCACGTTATCCGAGGAACATGGTTGCTACGCCCCTATAGGGCTTCGCGAACCACGGCACCCATTAATTACATTTATTCATTTTAGCTTGGCGAGGCTTCGTTCCGCCAAGTATCCTTGGAAAGGTGGTCATCCTGACGCGTATAATGACCATACACTATGACGCCATCGGAAACAACTTCGACAAATCCAAACCTCACCGAGCGCCTGGAGCGCTGCCGGGAGATTCTCCGCTCCCTGGGCGGAGTGGTGGTGGCGGTTTCGGGCGGTGTGGACAGTTCTCTCTTACTGGCGCTGGCGGTGGAGGTGTTGGGCAAAGACAACGTGCTGGCCGCCACAGCCGCGGGGTTGATTCACCCCGCCGAAGAAACCCAGGCCGCCGGAACGCTGGCGGAATCGCTCGGAGTGGAACTCGTCGAAATCGACACAACCCAACTTCTGGATCAACGTGTGCTGGACAATCCCGCCGACCGCTGCTATTGGTGCAAACGGCTGTTGTTCGGGCAACTGCTGGAACTCGCTCAGCGGCGGGGACTGTCCGCCGTGGCGAGCGGATCGAACGCCGCCGACGCCGGCGAACATCGTCCCGGGGCGCGGGCGGAGGAGGAACTGGACATCGCCTGTCCCCTGCGCGACGCGGGAATGACGAAATCCGACATCCGCCAGGCCGCACGCGAGATGGGTCTGGGGAGTTGGGATCGCCCCAGCCGGGCGTGCCTCGCCAGCCGCGTTCCTTATGGTCGGCCTCTGGACGCCGAAACGCTGCGACGGATTGAACTCGTCGAGTCGGCCCTGCGGGCGATGGGTTTCACGCAGTATCGCTGCCGCGATCACGACACCGTCGCGCGACTCGAGCTTCTTCACGACGAAATTCCCCTCGCCCTGCACCGGAGGGAGCAAATCCTCCAGACCGCCAAGGCAGCCGGATACGTCTACGTCACCCTCGACCTGGAAGGATTCCGCTCCGGGTCGATGGATGAAACCGGGTAAATGACGCCATCAAACGCGCAGACTTCGTGGCACCTTCAAACGCGTCTTCGCGTTTGTGGGTGCATTTTTCCATTATCGTAAGAGCACCCACAAGCGAGAAGACTCGCTTGAAGGTGCCACGGAAGACCGGGCCTTGACAGGCCCGGCTCGTTATCCCTCCCCAGTCCCTCTCTTGACACACCCTTCCCGAAGACTATTATATGGATACGTCGGGAACAGGATGTTCCCGCGTAACCCCGATCACACGAAACGGATAAGGATGACCATGCGAACCTTTTTACTCCTCGCGCTTGTCGTTCTCGGAGCCTTATTGTTGCCGGCCGGGTGCAACAAACCGCCCAATCAGTCGGTGGAGATGTCCACCGACTCCGATCCCCAGTACACCCGGGACCAACCCATGTCCACGGACATTCAGCCCGTGGACGAAGGCGCCGGTGAAGATTCCTACGACGCGCCGGGCGTTCCGCCCCTTTCTCAGGCCGCCCAGGGCCGGGCCTACGTCGTCCAGAAGGGCGATACCTACTGGAAAATCGCCGCGACGCAACTGGGCAACGGCCATCGCTGGAAGGAAATCGAGGCCTTGAATCCCAACGTCAACATGAACGCGCTGAAAGTGGGACAAACGATCCGGATTCCCGCGAAATAATCCTCCCCCTTGTCATCTCCGAAGGAGCCCCAAGGGTCTAAGCGGGTGTTTTGCCTTATGGAACTGCCTCCACGTAACGCCGGAGACCAAACCCTGACCGCGGGCGAACTGACGGACGTTCGCGCGCGTCTGCGCCGTCTCGCGCCGAAACACGACCTGACGACGGTCATCGCCTGCTCATTCGATCATCGCACGCGCATTCTCCCGTTCGTCTTCGCCGACGTCCGCATGGTTCCGGCCGGCGTGCGTGCGGTCGCCGCGGCGATGCTCGATTCGGGTTTCGAGAAAACCCGCATCGTTTTACAGCACTGGAATCGGAATTTCGATCCGTCCCGTATGCAACTCGAAGGCCGCACGCCGGATCTGTTTCTCATCTCCGCGATGCGCCTGCACCACGAACCCTTTCTGCAACTCCTGCGTGGCGTCTGCAGGATTCCCCCCGACCGCAGGCCTTTGGTGATCGTCGGAGGTCCGCAGGCGATCTACGAACCCTGGACCGTTTTTCCCGACGCCTGCACGGGCGACCTGGTCGTCACGGGGGAGGAATACGTCCTGCTGGCGACGCTGGAGCGCCTGCTGGAGAATCGCGCCGACGGCGAACCGCTGCGGAAAACCTTTCAGCGCGTCCGCGACACCGGCGGCCTGGACGATATCCCCGGGCTGGTGTACTCGCGCAGCGATACACCCGACGGGCCGCCCGAAGAACTCATCGACACGGGCATCCAGCGTCTCGTGTATGACCTCAACGAACAAGCCTTCCCCGCTCCGGCGTATCGCGTCCTCGAGGCGCCTTCGAATCTGCCGACGTTGTCCAGCCGGCCGCTGGACATCTCGCGCGTGCGACGCTACAGCCCGATTTCCTCGCTCGTGATGACGCTGGGGTGCAAGTTCTCCTGCCCGTATTGCCCCATCCCCGCCTACAACCAGCGGATGTATCGCGTTAAAAGCGGGCGGCGCATCGCCGAGGAGATCGTCTCGCTGCGGCGGGAATTCGGCATTCATTTCTACTTCGGCGCGGATGATAATTTTTTCAACGATCCCGCGAAAACCTTCGACATCTGCGACGCGCTCGTGCGGACGGAAATCGACGGTAAGCCCCTGCGCAAGTGCGCGAGGATCGGCACGGAAGTCACCGTGCACGACACGCTGAAGATGGATGAAAAAGGTTACCTGGAACTCGCGCGGCGGGCCGGGTTCCGCGCGTTGTGGATCGGCGTGGAGGACATGACGGGGCAGTTGGTCAAAAAAGGCCAGACGCCCGACAAAACCGCCCGGGCGTTCCAGCGCCTGCGTGAGCACGGCATCGCGCCCATGCCGATGATGATGCACCACGACGAGCAACCGCTCCTGACGCCCGGAAAACCCGTAGGTCTGCTCAACCAGGTGCACCTGCTGCAACGCGCCGGGGCGTCGAGCCTGCAGGTGCTGATGATCACCCCCTCGCCGGGATCGAAACTTTTCGAGCGGACGTACACGTCGGGCATGGTTTTCGACAGCGCGGGCGGACGAAAGCTCAAACCGTACATGATGGAAGGCGTGCACGTCTGCGCGTCGCTGCATCCCCAGCCGTGGCGGAAGCAGTTGAATATTCTGCTGGCCTACGCGTGGTTCTACAATCCGCTGCGGGTATTCCGGGCGTTGCGGCCGGGGAATCGCCTGGGCGGGATCGACGCGGGTGTGCAGGCGCTGGGCATGTGGGGTTTGGTCAAAACCGTCCGTCGCCTGGCTGGGTGGACGATCAGGCTGATGATCGGTAAGATTCGCCGCCGTCGCACACCGCCCCGCAGCCGACTACCCATGCGCGCCCCCGACGGCACAAAGGCGGCCCATGCACTGGACGGCACCCCCATAGCAAAAACCAACGCGAAGTGAATGGTTCCATTAGTCTTCCGTCGCTGTAAAATGATAATCTGTCATCCTGAGCGGAGCGAGTCTTCGAGCGAAGTCGAAGGACCTTACGCCTGCGAACCCGTGAGGTCCTTCGACTCCGCTTCGCTCCGCTCAGGATGACACTGCGACGTTTGGACGAGATGTCCAAACCACAGGATTGGGATACAACCCGATGGCGGAACTGACCCTCGAAACACCCGTGCAGTACGCCAAGCGCGCCGGGCCGCGGCGGGCGGAGCAGCTCGCCGCGCTGGGGATCGAAACCGTCGAGGATCTTCTGCTGCATTTCCCCCGCCGCTTCGATCTGCGAAAACAGACGCAGCCGATCGCGACCGTCGAGGCGGGCGATGACAACGTCACCGTCGCCGGGCAGGTGATCGACTGCAAGGAGCACAGCTACGGCAGTAAGCCGTTCTTCGAGTGTCTGCTCGACGACGGCTCGGCGGAGATCGCCGTCAAATGGTTCCACGGCGGATACCTGCGAAACCAGATTCGCCCGGGCCTGCTCATCGCGGTCAGCGGGAAAGTGGGCGCGTTCCGCGACCTGCCGCAGTTCGTCAATCCCTCGTTCCAGGTGATCTACGACGCTTCGGGTGTGCGACTCGACCGGGACGAACTCCTTCCGGTCTACCCGGCAGGGGGGGGATTGACCAGCGGGATCGTCGCTTCGATCATCAAAGCCAATCTCCACAACGCCCAATCGCTCATTCCGCCGTGGTTCGATAAAGCGTACCTGGCCCAGCGCGGATTGATCCCGCGTCCCGACGCCGTCGCGGCGATGCATCGGCCTGAGGACAAGGAACAATGGTCCCGCGCCCGACGACGCCTTGCCTACGATGAATGCTTCCTCATGCAGTTGGGCGTGGCGATCGTCCGGACGCGCGAGCGACACCGCCCCGCCCACGCGCTGAAATTCACCGAGGAAATCGACCGGCATATTCGCGCGAGATTTCCCTTTTCCCTAACGAACGCCCAGGATCGCGCGGTAAGGGAAATTACTTCCGACCTTCGCCGCACCCGGCCTATGAATCGCCTCGTGCAAGGCGACGTGGGCGCGGGCAAAACCGTCGTCGCGCTGCACGCGGCCTTAACGGCGGTGGCGAATCACAGGCAGGTGGCGATCATGGCGCCCACGGAAATCCTCGCCACGCAACATTACCGTAAAATTTGTCAATATCTTGACGGCTCGCAGGTCAACACGCGCCTGCTCGTGGGCGGACAGAACGCGACCACCCGCAACCGCACGCTGGCGGAACTGGCGACGGGCGAAGTGCACATCGTCGTCGGAACGCACGCCCTGTTGAGCGAGACGGTGAAATTCCGCGATTTGGCGCTGGTGGTCGTCGATGAGCAGCACAAATTCGGCGTGCAGCAGCGGACGGGGCTGCGCGGGAAAGGATACGCTCCGCATTATCTCGTGATGACCGCCACGCCGATTCCGCGCACGCTGGCGCTGACGGTCTTCGGGGACCTGGACGTTTCGACCATCGACGAACTGCCCCCCGGGCGGGGCAAAACCGAAACGAAACTCGTGAAGGAAAAGGATCTGCCTAAAATCATCGACTTCACGGCCAAGAAGCTCCACGAGGGTCAGCAGGCGTACTTCATTTACCCGCTGGTGACGCCCTCCCCGGAGCTGGAGCTGACGGCGGCCCAGGACGCTTACGAGGAACTCTCCGCGGGACCTTTGGGCGAGTTCGGCGTGGGACTCGTGCACGGGCAGATGCCCGCGGAGCGGAAGGAAGCGGTCATGACGGACTTTCGCGACGGGAGGATCAAGGTTCTCGTCGCGTCGGTGGTCGTGGAAGTCGGCGTGGACGTGGCGGCGGCCAACGTGATGGTCATCCAGCACGCGGAGCGCTTCGGATTGGCGCAGCTGCACCAGCTTCGCGGGAGGATCGGGCGCGGCAGGGACGACGCGACGTGCATTCTCGTCGCGAGTCCGGGCAATCCCATCGCGCAGCGGCGGCTGGACGTTCTGACGAAGACGGCCGACGGTTTTCAGATCGCCGAGGAGGATTTGCGACTTCGGGGTCCGGGGGAATTTTTCGGCACGAAACAGCACGGGCTGCCGGAACTGAAAGTCGCGGACCTGATCGAGGATTTCGAGCTCCTGCGTCTCGCGCGGCGCGACGCCTTCGCGATGATCGAAGAAGACCCGGACCTGGCGGCTCCGCATCACCAGCAACTCCGCCGGGAGCTCATCAAAACCCACGGCCTGCGATTGGGTTTGCTGACGGGGGCATAGTTCTTTCTTGGATACAAAGGGTTGCAACCGGAAGCGTCCCGACCTATCATTCTTTTGGTCAATTACTTACAGAGGTCGTTTCCTACTACTTGGATTGCATTGGGAGAAAACACATGTCTATTATCTGTCCGCATTGCAACGTTGAAAATGAAGATGCCTCTGAATTCTGCCGGGAGTGCGGTAAGGCGTTGCCCTCCGCCGCACCGACGGGCCCGCGGGTGGTAACGGGAAGCGCGATTGCTTCGACGAGTCTGGGGCAAAACGTGCAGGAAAAGGAACTCAAAAAGAAATGTCGCCAGGCCTCCATCGCCTTGTTCGCCGCGGCAGTCCTCCAGGGGATCACCGGAATCGCCCTGTACGCCTTTCTGAAAAACGAGCCGAACGTCGACATGCAGAAACTGCAGATCCTCGTCGGCGTGGTTGTGGGAATCGGAGTGGTCTTCGCCGTCCTGGGATTCTGGGCGAGGGTCAATCCCCTTCCGGCGTCCATTGTGGGACTGGTGCTGTACGTCACGCTCCACGCCATCGACGCGGTCGCCGATCCTTCGGCTCTTCTTCGAGGATGGATCATCAAAGTCATCGTTGTCGTCGCGTTAATCAATGCGATCCAGGCTGGCATCACGTACCGACAACTGAAGGCGAAGATGCCGTCCCAGGATTAGACGATGACATCGGCGGCGGACAATCGGTTTGGTTTCCACTCCGACGTATTGAACTCGTCGGAACCGACGGAAGCGTCTTCCGCCGCGCCGGTCCCCAATTTCTGCACTCGTTGCGGCGTCCCGTGGGATCCCGCATGGACTCGCTGTCCCCATTGTCTCCCGCAAAATTCGCCTTCTCCGGACGCCCAATCGTCGAACCGGAATGTCGGTTCCCTGCGGAGCGCGCTGTTTCTCTACTTCGTCATCCTCACGGTCTTTTCGGTCGCGTTTCTGATCGCCCTGTGGGGGGAGCAGGTTTCCGGAGTGACGCTGGATATCGTCGCCTCCTCCGTATCCGGGGGTGTGACCCTTCTGTGGGTGTTCCTGACGTTTCGGTCGGTGTTTCCCTTGCTGGCGCGCCTGGGAGGTGGAAAATGGCTGCTTCTCTCCGCGGTGTTCGGGGTGGGAACCTTTCTCCTGGCCGGCGCGTGTTTTTACTATTGGTTTCCCTCGCTCGGGATTGAGCAAATTTATTATTCCCGGGTTTTTCTTTCCGAAGGATACGGCTGGGGAATGATCTTTTTGATGGTCTGCGTGATTCCTCCTCTCGTGGAGGAACTGGCGTTTCGGGGCGTGATTCTCGGCGGGTTGCGGCGGGTTCTCAGCGCGCGGGAGGCGATTCTGGTCTCGGCGATCATGTTTTCGATTCTTCACATGAGCGTCTGGATGATTCCCTTTACTCTGCTTTTGGGAATACTCACCGGGTGGGTTCGGATTCGTTCCGGTTCCCTGTATCCCTGCTTTCTCATGCACCTGGTTCACAATTCCCTGGTGGTGGGCACGGAATTCATCGGATGGAGTTAACCGAAGATGATTATTGAACACACGTTCGTCACGACGCGGGAAGCGGATCAGGTGGGGGCGCTGTCCGCCGAGTACCTGCAACAATTGGGATTTCGTCTCGGGGACGTCACGGACGAGCAGATGGAGGCGAAACGCGGGCGCGTTCGAGCGACGTCCCCCAAAATCGAACTGCTTCCCATGCAGGTCAATCTTTCCTTCGACCGGGGACGCGTCGTCGTGGTCGCCAATCTGCAATCCTATCGCGACAAAGACAAACCCCGGCACGAAGAACTCATGAAACTCCTGATCACGGGACTGGAATGGATTCTTTGCGACGACCATTCCGTATCGGACGTAGCCGGTCAATGGCGCGGCATCGAGGCGGACATTCAGAAAAAACAAAAGCGAGGAAGAGGAGCTCTCTACGCGCTTTTGATTGCATTTGGGATCGCGATTGCCGTTTTCATCACCATCGCCGTCGTGGAGGCGAACTGACGTTTCCTTCGCGCTTTTGAGGGATCCATCCCGGAGGGAAAGTCTCGATTGCGACGACGGGTTCCGTTCCGGAGAAAATCCTTGGAATTCTCCGGTCGTTGGCGGGATAATGGTCCCCGTTCCGGGAAGGGCGGTCGGATAACCCGAAAGCAGGCCTTCAAGTGACAGGGACTTTTTTTGTTCGGAAGGGCAGGAAAACCATGAACGGTATGCAATCGCGCGTCGTGTTGTCGGTGCTGGGGTGTCTGGTATTCGCGGTTCCGGCCGCCGCGGCGGCGGACCTGGCGGCGCATCTGCCGGCCGAGACGTTCGTGTACCTGCAATGGTCCGGGCGCAGCCTGACGTTCGACGGCTCGAAGTTCGGGCAGATGATCCTCGACCCGGAGGTGGAAGAACTGGTGACCTTCTTCCGGGGGATGATCGAGGAGAACATCCGCGACGAGAAGGGTAAAGCGGTCTTCGAGAAGGCCTGGAACCTGGTCCGCATCGCCTGGCAGCACCCGATGGCCGCCGGGCTGTACGATATCCATGCGCGGGGCGCGTCGCTGGCGTTCCTGATCGACCTGGGAGAGGACCAACCCGCCTTCGAGAAGGAATTCCAGGCCCTTCTGGAATTGCTCCCCCCCGACGCGCAGGAAAAACTCGCCACCGCGCAGGTGGGGGAGAACCACTATACCTATATCACGGACCTGGAGCAGGTGGAACCGTCCTTCGGGTATTTCGGGAACCTGTTCTTTTTCACGATCGGACCCGGCCAGGCCAAGGCGCTGCTGGAGCGGAAACCCGACGCGAGCTTGCAGGCGAACAAGAAATTCCAGGAGCGCATGCAGGTCGTCGGCGGCGAGAACGTGCAGTTGTCCGTCTACGCGGATATCGAATCCATCGTCGCGAAGGTGGAGAATCTGTTCCCCGCCCCCACGACCGCGCCGACGACGGAACCCGCCAAGTCGGTTCATCCCGCCCGTCGGATCACCGCGGCCTTGGGCGTGGATAAGCTCCAGGCCGTCGCGGGAACCGTGCGCGTGGTGGATAAGGGGATGTACACGAAACTGCGCCTCTTCACGCCCGCGCCGCACCGGGGTCTGCTCCTGCCCCTGGCGGGAACCACGTTGACCGACGCCGCTTTATCCCACGTGCCCGCCGACGCGGACATCGCCGTGGCGGTCAGCCTGTCCCCCAAGGCGCTGTACGACGAGATTCGCGGCATGATCCGGCGGATCGATCCCCGAACGGACAAGATCGCCGCCGGCGCCGTGGCGATGCTCGAAAAGAAGCTGGATTTCTCGCTGGAAACCGACCTGCTGGCGAACCTGGGCGACACGTGGGTGTATTCCGTTTCGCCCTCCCAGGGCGGGCCTTTCGTCGGCAGCATGATTACCGTGGACGTCAGGGACGCCGAGAAGCTGCAGGCCTTCATCGACAAACTCGAAAAAAAGCTCCTGCCGCCCACCACCGCCCCGCGGGACGACCAGCCGATCTATCGTCGGCCTCGTCTTCAGCCCGGCATCGGCGTGATGAATTCCGGCGACACGAAAATTCACTATCTCCGCATTCCCATCGAAGGGCCGGGCATGGCGTTTCTCCCCGCCTGGGCGCTCCATGAAAATCGCCTGTACCTGGCGCTGTGGCCCCAGGTGATCGCCTCGGCGCTGCGGAATCCGACCGAACCGTTGACCCAGAGCGCCGAGTACCAGGCCCTCCGGAAGCGATTCGCCCCCAACGCGTCGATGATGATTTACGTCAACACGCCGGAGATCATGAAAAAACTCTACCCGCTGCAACTGGTCGGTGGAACGCTTCTGACCAACCTCATCGCCGAAAAGGCCCGGACGACCCAGCCGATTCCGCTCTGGCCCGGTTCGCTGCAAAGCGTGCTGCAATATCTCATCCCGCAGATGAACGTCCTGTCCCACGACGCGGAGGGGATCACCTTCGAGGGATACGGCACGTGCCCGTCGCTTCTCCCGACCGCCCCGGTGGTGATGGGAGCGGGCGCCGCGGCGGCGATCCCCGCGATCACCCGGGCGCGGATGCACGCCAAGGAGGCGGTCTCGATGACAAGACTCAAAGGACTGGGATGTGCGCTGGAATTGTACAACCAGGCCGAGAACGGATATCCCGAAGATCCGGCCATGCTCGTGGAGAAGGGATACGCCTCGGCGATGAATTTCATCAGTCCGATCAGCGGGAAACAGCCGCCCCGCGTGGAAAACGGGAAGTTCCTCGATCCCATCGACTACGTGTACCTTCGACCCGCGGACGGCGCGGGTTCCACGACGCTGATGATGTATGAAGACCCCGCGAATTACGGGAATCGATACACGATAGGCCTGTTCGTCGACGGGCATGTCCAGTCGCATATTTCCATGGCGGAGTTGAAAAGGCTGATCCAAAAAGCCCAAGCCGGCGGCGCGGGTGGCAATGATATGGAATTCTGATCGCGAATGTTTCATAGTTGTCATCGAGTTGTCATCCTGAGCGGAGCGAGTCGTGGCACCTTCAAGCGAGTCTTCTCGCTTGTGGGTGCTTCCGGGAATAGCACCCACAAGCTCGAAAACGAGCTTGAAGGTGCCACGACCCGGAAAAGACCGGAAAAAAGAACAGCGCCGAGCGGCAAGCCGGTGTCGGTATCGGCTTGCCGCTCGGCGCTGTCGGTATGAAGCAATCTTTTGGGGAGTACGTCAATGGGCACGGAAACGCTCTGGACGATTCTTACGCATGTGGCGATCATTGTCGGCTTTCTGATCGCGTTTCTGTTTATCGCGCATATCATCCGGCAGAAGCGGTCGCCCTCGGGCACGATCGCCTGGCTGCTCGTGATCCTCCTGCTGCCCTACGTCGGCGTGCCGTTGTACCTGCTGCTGGGCGGACGGAAGATGAAGCGCCGCCGCGACCGCAAAGCCCACCTGGAACTTCGCAAGGCCCACGTGGCCTTGCCGTCCCACGAAGCCCACGTGATCGACCGCCTGATCCGATCCTACGAGCTGCCCGGCGCCGCGGCGGGGCATCGCGTGCGTCTGTGCTCGGAAGGACAGGAAGGTTACGCCCGCCTGGTGGAGATGATCGACGGCGCGACGAAATCGATTCACATCGCCACGTACGTCTTTCATCCCGACGACGTGGGCATGGAGGTTCTCGATCGCCTGACGCGAAAGGCGGCGGCGGGCGTTCGCGTGCGCCTGCTGGTCGACGGGGTGGGGTCGCACAAACTCAAACGGCGAAAATTGAAAAAGCTCATCGCCGCGGGCGGCAGGGCGGTGCATTTCAACCCGATTTTCTATCGTCCCTGGCGGAATCGCATGGACCTGCGGAACCATCGCAAGATCGTGGTCGTGGACGACAAGATCGCGATGGCCGGCGGGACGAACATCGCCGAGGAATACATCGGGCCCGCGCCGAAGGAGGGACGCTGGGCGGATTTGTCGTTCGTTCTGGAAGGGCCCGAGGTCGGCGTGTACGCGGAAATTTTCCGGCTGGACTGGGAGTTCGTCAGCGGCGAGGCGCTGGAGACGCCCGAATCGTTCCCCGCGCCGGTCCGGCAGGACGGTTACGGCGCGATCGTGCAGGTCACGCCCTCGGGCCCGGATGTTCCGGGCGATCCGCTGTACGACGCGCTGGTTTCGGCGATGTTCGAGGCCCAGCGTCGCGTCTGGGTCGTCACGCCGTATTTCGTGCCCGACGACACGCTCATCCACGCCTTTCGCCTCGCGCGGCATCGCGGGGTGGACGTGCGATTGTACATCCCGCGCAAGAGCAACCAGAGGCTGACCAACTGGGCGCGAGGCCCGTACCTGCGCGAGCTGGACGCCGCGGGAGTGAGTATTCATTTCTACACGCCCGGAATGATGCACGCCAAGGTGATGCTCGTGGACGACGCGCTGGCGGTGATCGGTTCGGCGAACTTCGACATCCGGAGTTTGTTCCTGAACTACGAGGTGGCGATGTTCATGTATTCCGACGATGACATCGCCGCCACCCGTCAGTGGATCGAGACGCTGGCGAAGCGGACCGAGCAGGGGATGAAAAAAGCAGGCCCCGTCCGCGACCTGCTGGAAGGCGTGGTCCGGATGCTCTCGCCGTTGCTGTAACTGAATCTGAATTTTTCCGCCGAAAGACCGCTTTTGCGCGCGCAAAGGATGTCGCGGGAAGCGAAGTATCGATTATTTCTGAAAAAAATATTTAATTCGTCGTTGTCGGGGGTTAGGCGAATCCGAACGAAATTTCCGTCCCGCTTTGCGCGCGGGATTCCGAATCGCGGCCGGTAAGGTGGGGGGAGTCTGTTTCCATCTTGAAGCGAAGCTGTCCTTATTATTTCAGTATACATTATTTCCGACGTTTCGACAACTCCGACCCAAAGACAATGAATGCACGGAAATTCTGGTGGGGCGGTATTACTCAAAACCAATTATTGAAATTATTTTTTTCACGAACCTTCCCTTCGCGGGCGTCGTATGCAAGTTTATATAGTCGGCGGTGTTGGATGGAATAGGATTTTACTTTTCCCCGCGCGGCGCGATCAGTACAATCAGCCTCATCGGCGGGTAGCGATTGTGACGCGTCGATTGGTACGCTCTGGATATATCTTGTCACAGCCAAAGTACTTCGCGGAATCGACCGGATGGAGTCGGGTTGGCGGCGCGAAGGTTGGAGTGAACGAATGGCCCATGACATTTTGCAGGATTCGGTCAAGGCCCAGACGGGTCGGGCGGCGCTGTTGATCGTCGGCATTCTCGCCGGCGGGGTGCTGGTGCTGCTGAGTTATATCGCCGGGTGGTTGTTCTCGGACTACACCACGCCCGACGGACAAAATCCCTACCGCGACTGGCTGGCGCTGGCCGGGGCGCTGCTGCTGGGCGTTCCGATTGTCGTCCACGCGCTGAAGGAACTCTTCCGGGGCCATGCGCACATGGACGAGCTTGTGGCGCTGGCGGTAGTCGCCGCCTTGGCGTCGCTGGACTTCCAGGCCGCCGGGGTGGTGGCGTTCTTCCTGCTGCTGGCGAATCTCATCGAAACCCGCACCGCGCTGGGCGCGCGGGCGAGCATCGAGAGCCTCATCCGCCTGGCACCGAAGAAGGCCGTCCGCCTCACGCCCGACGGCGGCGAGGAGCAAGTGGACCCGAAGGATCTCCGCGAGGGCGACGTCGTCCGCGTGCGCCCGGGCGAAAATATCCCCGCCGACGGCGAGGTGATCACCGGCAGGTCGTCCGTCAACCAGGCCAACGTCACCGGCGAGTCGCTGCCGGTCGACAAGGACGCCGGGGACGAGGTGTTTTCCGGCACGAACAACCTTTCCGGCGCGATGGACGTGAAGGTCACTCGCGCCGGCGAGGACACGACCCTCGGCAGGGTCAAAAAACTCATCCTGCAGGCAGAAGCCACCCGCCACCCGATCATGCGCCTGGTGGACCGTTACGCGGGATTCTACACGCCGACGATCCTGATGATCGCCGCGACGGTGCTGTACTTCACGCGCGACGGCAGCCGGGCCGTCACGATGCTCGTGGTCGCCTGCCCGTGCGCGCTGGTGCTGGCGGTCCCGACGGCGATGGTGGCGGCATTGAGCTGCGCGGCCCGTCTTGGAATCTTAGTCAAGGACGTATCGATGCTCGAAGTGGCGAAGGATTTGACCGCCTTCGTGTTCGACAAAACCGGAACGCTGACGACCGGCGAGTTGTCCGTGACGCGCATGATGCCCGCCCCGAACGTCGACGGCGCGGACCTGCTCGCGACCGCCGCGGCTACGGAACAGATGAGCCGGCACCCCGTCGCCCAGGCGGTCGTGGCGATCGGACGCAAGGCCAAGGTCGACATGCCCAAGCCGACGCACTTTGAGGAAGTTTCGGGATTGGGCGTCAAAGCCACCCTCGGTGGAAACGAAGTCCGCATCGGCCGAAAGAATTGGCTGGAAGAGCAGGGGATTTCCTTCGACAGCATGTCCGACGAGAAATACGCCGAACCCGAAGGTCTTTCCACGCTGTACGTCGTGCGGGATTCGAAGGTTCTCGGCTGGATCGGTCTGGAAGACCGCACCCGCGAAGAAGCCAGGGAAGCGATGCAGCAACTGCACAACGAAGGCATCCGCGAACTGGCGATGATCACCGGCGACCGCTGGAGCGTCGCGCGGCGCGTCGCGCGCGAGATGGGCTGCACGGAAGTGCAAGCCGAAGCCCTCCCGGCTGACAAGCTCGAACTCGTCGGTTCGATGCGCAAAGCCGGGCAGCGCGTCGCGGTGGTCGGCGACGGCGTCAATGACGCGCCGGCGCTGGCGGCGGGCGATTTGTCCATCGCCATGGGCGCCGCGGGTTCTGACGTGGCGATCAACTCCGCCAATATCGCGCTGCTGAATAACGACCTGAAGCGCCTGCCGTTTCTGATTCATCTTTCCCGCCGCACCAGCACGGTGATTCACCAGAATCTGCTGTTCGGCGTGGGATTCATCATCGCCTTCATGGTGATGGCCGGGCTGGGCAAGATTCCCCCCATCTGGGGCGCGATTCTGCACACCGTCGGCGCGACGGTGGTGATCTTCAACAGCGCGAGACTCGTGCGTCTGGGCGAGGAACTCCACGCGAGCGACAAACCCGACGAAGAAGCGGCGGCCCCGAAGGTGGAGCGCGTGGCGACGACATAAAGAAAATCCGACACTGAGTTCCTGAGATACTGAGAAGATACTGAGAAGAGTTTATTTTTTAATAAAAAAGACTCTTCTCAGTATCTCAGGAACTCAGTGTCGGATGTAAAAAAGTTTTAGCGAGATTGAAAATGATGGCGTGTTTTGGGAACCAGCAGACCGAGCAATACCAGCGCGGCGAAGATCGCGCCGAAGAGGGTCCGCGTTCGCGTTTCATCCCATCGCAGCCAGTTGACGTCGTCGGGCATGAACCACACCAGTCCCGCGCGGAGCAATATCGCGACGATCAATCCGAGCAGAATCCAGTAGGCGAGTTTTTGCCCCTTGCCGAACAGGCTGAACAGCGCCCATCCGCCGACGGCGGCCGCGATCGGAATCGCCACGCGAACCGCGCCCCAGGGGGTGTACGTTTCGGGACGGAACAGCAGGATCACGGCGAGGATCGCCACTCCGATCGCGCCGATGCGTCCCAGGCCGCTGATCAACGCCACCGCGCCGGGCAGCGTCGAAGCCGACGTTTGCCCCTCGAGCTGCCGGGAGTGGAACAGGCTCATCCCCAGCGCCAGCACCCCCGCGGAGTAGCACGCGAAGTACAGCGTCGCCATGCCGACGGCCTGGGCGGAGATGTCGCGATTGGCCGCCAGGGCGTCGAGGGGATAGAAGATCGTCAGGTTCGGAAGCACCCATCCGACCGGGGCCGATCCGGGAAGCGACTCGCTCAAACGGCGCGTCAACCAGGGAAGCATCGAACCGAGCAGCAGCACGCCCACGCACAGCAGCAGCGTGAGGATCAGTCCCAGGCGCGTGCTGGCTGCCACGGCGACGGCGACCAGAAGCAGCACCGCCTCGAACATCAGCACGAGACCCACCAGCAGTTGCGGGCGAATGTGCTCCGGGCCGAAGGTTTCGCTGACGGACACCAGTTCCCACTTCACGCCGATCATGCTCAGCGCGACCATCGCGGCGGTGAGGGTAATCAGCAGCGTGATGACGGCCGACGAGAGAAACGTCCATCCGAAAACGTAGTTGCCCAATCCCGCGACGATCATCGCCAGGAGAAACGCCGAGACGCCGATGACGACGACCGGCCAATTGATCGGCGTCGAGGCGTTGGAGACGACCTTGTGTCGGACGGTCATCAGAAAGGCAGCCGACGAGAGGTAATAGAACACCGTCACGGCCAGCACCAGCCCGATGTACTTTCCCAGCACGAACAGGCTTCGCGGGACGGGTTTGGAAATGACGCTCAGGACGGTTTTGTCGTCGATTTCGCGGCTGACCGCCGCGGAGGCGCAGAACGCCGCGGCGAACATCCCCGCCACCAGCAGCGTTCCGAGTCCGGCGTTTTCCAGCATGCGTTGATCGGAAGTGGTGTATTCGGAGCCCATCGTCCAGCCGGACAACGGCAGGTTGACCACCGTCAGCATGAGAAACGTCACGAGCAGCAGGAACCCGAAGATCGGCTGACGGATTGTCTGGACGAACGTATTTTTCGCGATGGACCAGAGTGCAGTCATGTCCGGGATTGTAGGATCACACCGGGGTATTGTAAACAACGAGTCATATTGAAAACGCGGTTTCTCACTGAAAACAGGTTATGTCGTATTCAGAAACATCGCCTGCAAGGCGAAAACAGCATAGCCCAGGGCGAAGCCCTGGGTTTTAGAATGATGTATAAAATAAGCCCTGTAAGGGCGCGACAATCCGTATCGCCCTTACAGGGCTTGGATGAATCGGTGTCCGTTTCCCCAGGGCGTTGCCCTGGGCTATGGTGCTTCAGCCCTTCGGGCTGTGAATCAATAAATGAATCCGTATTTGGATAATTGAGGCGAAGGAATGAACGAACAGAAACGAGGCGGAAACGTCGCCCTGGGCGGCGCGATATTGCAGTTGATCGCGACGGTCGTGGTGCTGATCGTCTGGCGGAAGACCGGATCGGACGCGGCGCTGACGAGTCTGTGGCTGCTCCTGGGCGGGGTGCTGCTGTGGGGCGTCACGATGCTGCTGTTTTACGCCCGGCAGCTGGAGCTCCAGGAAGAGGCGGAGCTGGCGGAAATCACCCGGCGGGACACGATCTTCGACGAAGCCGGCGCGGATCGCCCCGCGCGGCGGCGCCTGGCGGCGCTGCGGCGATGGGCGGTTCCGATCTTCACGCTGCTCTTCGCGGGATATCACGGAACGCTGGCGATTCTGATGTTCCGCTATGCGCAGGGCCTGGAGGCCAAGGCGCTGATTTACGCCGGTCCGGCGGCGGGATTCCTCGGTATCGTCGGAATGGCGATGTTCCTTTTAAGCCGCTATTCCACGGGTATGAGTTCCGTATCGTCCTGGCGGCTGCTGCGGGCGCCGGGCAGCTACATGCTCGTGTGCGTGCTGTTCTTCGCGGTCCTGATGGTCGATCTGCTGTTCGCCTATTCGGGCAACCCGGCCCTCGATCCGGTCATCGCGGTGATCTTCCCGATCATCGAGTTGATCTTCGCCGCGGAGATGCTGCTGAATTTCGTGCTGGATTTGTATCGTCCCCGCCTTCCGGGCGACGAATATCGCCCGAGTTACGACAGCCGCATTTTCAACCTGCTCGCCGAGCCCGGCAGGGTGGGTCATTCCATCGCCGACACGATCAATTACCAGTTCGGGTTTGAAGTCTCCCGCACGTGGTTTTACCAGTTGATCTCCCGCGCGTTCGTTCCGCTGCTGATTTTCGGCGTGCTGGTGCTGATGGGCCTGAGCAGCATGGTGATCGTCGATGAGGGCGAGGTGTGCTACGTGAAGCATTGGGGACGACTTTCCCCCGCCGCCGAACCGCTCCCGCCCGGTGTGCACATCAAATGGCCGTGGCCGATCGACACCGCCGACCGCATCCGCACCGGCGAGGTGCACGAAATTCTACTGGGCCTGGGCGAGCAGAAGGAGCCCAAGGCCGACAAGTCCGGCAACCTGCTGCTGCTCTGGACGGAGGAGCACGGATACGGTTCGCGGTTGGAAAACGATTTCCTGATCGGCGCGTCGCAACGGGCGGCGATGCTGCGCGAGAAGCGAAGCGAAGGCGGCGAAAAAGCGCCCGCCGGAGTGAGTATCATCAAGCTCGTGGTGCTCGTGCAGTATCGCGTCACGAATCCCTACGAGTACGCCTATCGCGCCACCGACGCCAAGACGCTGATCACCGACGTCGCGACGCAGGAGATGATGCAGTATTGCGCCTCGGCGACGCTGGAAGAGGTGGTGGACGAGGGGGCGGACCGGCCCCAGGCGCTGATGACGTCAGGCCGGGCCGCCGCGGCCCGGGCGCTGCGGGGGAGATTGCAGACGCGCATGGACGAACTGAAACTCGGCGTGGAATTGCTCTACGTCGGGGTGCTCTCGGCGCACCCGCCCTCCGAGGCGGTTCCGCAGTTCGAGAAGGTCCTGGAAGCCGAACGCCTCCAGGACAAGCAGCGTTACGAAGCGCAGGCCGAGGCGAACAAAACCCTCGCGAGCGTCGCCGGCGATCCGGGAAAGGCGCTGCAGTTGTATGTCGCGCTGCACCGGGCGGAGGTGCTCGATGAACTCATGAAATTCCGATCCGATCCCGCGAAGTTCCACGCCGCCGTCACCGACGCGATTGACCAGGCGACAGGGCAGATCGGCGTGCTGAACGACGAGATCCAGCGCGAAAAACTGCTCGGAAAGAAGGACACGGACCTGGAGACGCGCCTCGGCCTGAAGCTCGCTTACGAGGCGTTTCTGGCGGAACTGAACTTCGCCCAAAAGAATCCGAAGGAATTCGATTACGCCAAGGCGCTTTCCGACGCCCGGGCGGCTGTCGAAGAACGATTCGACGAACTCGAGGGCGAACCGGCGAAACTCATCGCCGAAGCGCGGGCCTACCGCTGGGATCGGGAACTGAGCGAGAAAACACGCCTGGAGTTGTACCGTCAGCAGTTGCTGCCGTTCAAGACGGCCCCGGCGGTCTATCGCTTCAGCCGCTACATGGACGTGCTGGATGAAACTCTCCCCGATACGATGAAATACGTCCTGGGCGTCAATCGCGACCTGCTGGAGTTGCGATTGAACCTGGAAACGCAGGACAAAGACGTGCTCGACGTGGCGACCGAAGGGCGGGGGGAGTAAGAAGAATTGCGGACTCGTGCTCTTTGCTCTGCGAAGCCGCTACGCAAAGCAGAGTCGCAGCGAAGCGCCGCTTCGCAGAGTAGTATTGTGGAATGCGGATTGCGGATTGAAAAGAGAACACAAAAAACCAATTAACCAATTAACCAGTTAACGAAGGACGACGGACATGAAACGGCATATGGGAATAGTCATTTTGGTGTTGTTGGCGTTGGCGACGTTGCTGATGCTGACGGTTTCCTACGTGGTCGATGAGACGCGGGACATCGTGCTGATCACCACGTTCGGGAAGGTCACGAAGGTGGTGGACGGCCGCGCGGAAGGCGGGCCGGGATTGCACTGGAAATGGCCTTACCCGATCCAGAAGGTCGT
>JAFGJE010000146.1 GCA_016929245.1 Phycisphaerae bacterium | reverse complement strand
TTGCTCCTAAAAAGAGTAACCAACAACTACTGCAAGTCACTGTAAACAAAAGAATAACCGAGCGCCAGAAAAAATTCTCACACACCGGTGGCGCCTTCAAGCGAGTCTGCCCTCAGGGCCAGGTCTCGCTTGTGGGTGCATTCAAGGTGATCTTTCAGAAAGCCCCATGCGTGAGCATGGGGTTCTTCATTTCTTTCCAATGCCTTTTCCCAAGAGCACCCACAATCGTCGAAGCGACGATTGAAGGTGCCACTGTTGTCAGCGGAACCTTCGGGACGATATACTATTCGCCTTCATGGTTCGCCCGACGAAAAAGCAGCTTCTCGAAATCCCCCGTGCGTTGCTGAAGTGGTTCCACCGCCGCCGGCGCGACATGCCCTGGCGCTCCACGCGCGATCCCTACGCGATCTGGATTTCGGAGATCATGCTCCAACAGACGCGCGTCTCGGCCGTCACGCCGTATTATCTCCGGTTCCTCAAGCGGTTCCCCTCCGTCGAATCCCTCGCCCGCGCGAAGCTGGGGACCGTGCTGAAGTTCTGGGAAGGTCTGGGCTACTACACCCGCGCCCGCAACCTGCACAAAGCCGCCAAAATGATCGTGCGGGAATACGACGCCCGACTGCCCGAGACAGCCGCCGAATTGCGAACCTTGCCCGGCGTCGGACGCTATACCGCCGGCGCGGTCGCGTCGATCGCCTTCGGACTCGACGAACCGGTGCTCGACGGCAACGTCACGCGGGTGCTGTGTCGCGTGTTTCGCATTTCGGAAAATCCCAAAGACGACGCGGTGCGGGAGACGCTCTGGCGACTGGCGCGGGCGCTGCTGCCCCCCGGCGACGCGGGGGATTTCAACCAGTCGATGATGGAACTCGGCGCGACCCTCTGCCTGCCGCGAAATCCCCGCTGCGAGGAATGTCCCATCCAGCCGTCCTGCCGGGCGCATCGTTACAACGAACAGGCGAACCTGCCCGTCAAAATCGATAAAACCCCCCTGCCGCATTTCACGATCGTCGCGGGCGTGATCCGCAAGGACCGAAACATTCTCATCGACCGGCGCAAACCCGAAGGCCTGCTCGGTGGGCTGTGGGAATTCCCCGGCGGGAAGGTGGAATCCGGTGAAACGCTTCCCGAGGCGCTGCGCCGCGAGGTGCGGGAGGAAGTCGGCGTCGAGATCGAAGTCGGCGAGGAAATCGCCGTCGTGCACCACGCCTACTCGCACTTCCGCATCACGCTGCACGCGATGGAGTGCGAATATCTTCGCGGAACCGCCAGGGCGATTCAATGCGACGACGTCAAATGGGTTTCCCCAAAACAACTCTCCCAATACGCCTTCCCAAAAGCGAATCACAAGATCATTCAGTATTGTCAAAAATAGTATCAAAATGGGAATCTTCAGCCCAACGGGCTGATAGAGCATAGCCCAAGGCAACGCCTTGGGTTGTGTCGTGATGTTTTTTTTGAGCCCTGCAAGGGCGTGACAATTTGTATCGCCCTTGCAGGGTTTGGGATGAAGGAAATTCGCCAACCCAGGGCGTTGCCCTGGGCTGATATGTTTCATCCCGTTGGGCTGTTAATACGAATCGAGATGTGTTAATCCCTTTTCCGGGAAACCGATGGGCTTGAACGCCTGTGGGCGTTGGAAGTATACTATATTTATAGTAGGCGTTGTGCCGGAAAGGATGTACTCGTCGTGGAGTGGAGCGCGAAGAAGAAAAAAGCGTTGCTGGGACTGGGCCTGGATAACGAGGACGGCCACGTCCGCGTGACGCGCGGAAAGAACTTTCACCTGGTGGGCGGTTCGGAGGAAACCCACGAGTCGATGCAGGAGAAGTGCATCAAGTTCAACGAGAAACTCGCCCGGCGCGGCAAGGAATTGGACGATCTCGACAAAAAGGAATTCCACGACCTGGCCCACGAATGCCGCATGAACCTCCTTCCGGACGCGTCGAAAAACCAAAAAGATTGATCCACCGCCCGGCGGAGCGGGTGCTCCGCCGGGCGGAATCGACAGCATACTGAAAGCGAATTCGCATGGACGCGACACGATGCATGGACGTTTCCGAGGGACTCTGGACGCCGCAATCCCCTTTACCGGCGCGCACCATCCTGTCGCGACTCGCCGCGCGATGCCTGTCCGCCTGGCGAATGGACTCTTTGATCCCCCGCGTGAGAATCGTCTACAACCCTCGCCTTTCGACCACCCTGGGCCGTGCCTGCCTGGAGAACCGTCGCGTGGAACTCAACCCGCGATTGCTGGGGGAGCATCCCGATCAGCTCCTGCCCACGCTGGCGCATGAATTGGCGCACCTGGTGGTGTATGAACGATACGGAAAGTCCGCCAGGCCGCACGGAACGGAGTTCCGCCGGCTGCTCCGAGCGCTCAAGCTCCCCGACGAAGCGAAACACCACCTGCCCGTGGACCATCTGCGCCGGAACCGCGCGAAATATCTCTACCTGCATCGCTGCGGCGACTGCGGCCAAAGTTTTCTCGCGCGATCGGTGCGTCGCAATCTGTACTGCGTCGCCTGCGGGCCGGACATGAAATGGGATATTTTTCGCGCCCCGAACACCCCGGCGGGGTTACAACTGTTGCGGCAATTGCGCCGACCCAAGGCAAAGCGTCCTTGACGCCGCGCGGGGTTTGTGAAAAAATCATCGCACGACTGAATGAATTTCTATTTTGGAGACGACCATGAATCGATTTCGCTTCGTCGTATTGAGCGTGCTGTTGGCGTTCGCCTTGCTGGGTTGTCAGAACGAGCAACCCGTGGACACCACCGGTGTGGATCCCATCGCCCGGGAGATTCTCGACGCCGTCGCCCGGGGCGACGCCCGGAGCGTCTACGACCGTTATTTCACAGCCATCTATAAACAGGACGTCACTCCGGAGGAATGGAAGGAAATCGTCACGGGCTACCAGGCGATGTTCGGAAACGTCCTCGGCGTCAACCGCCTGCGCGGCGGGGCGAAGTGGATCGAGGGACAATTCATCGACGGGCAGGTGGTCTACGGCGTGACGTGGGAGAAAGGCGCCGGAGAGTTGATCCTGGACGTGACCCAGGAAGACGGCTGGAAGGTGCGACAACTGCGGATCGAATCTCCCCAGATCGACGAAAGAGTCAACGAACTGACGACCCAACCGGTGGAATAATCTCCCCCGGAAATGAGAAAACAGCGCGGAACGACAAGCCGAGACCAATCCTGGTTTGCCGTTCCGCGTTTGTGGTTTCCGAATCGCGTCACGGTTTCAGCATGAACATGAAGACGAACGAAAAGATGCCGACCGTTTCGGCGATGCCCATGGCGATCATGGTGTTGGCGAAGGGTTTTCCTTCGGCCTCGCACATCGCCCTCGCGCCGGCGGCGCCGATGGCGCCCTGCATCCACGCGCTGAACAGTTCGCCCAACCCCGCCGCCAGACCGATGCACAACAACGCTCCGGCGTGCAGACTCATATAGGCCGCGTCCGTGAACTGCGGTTTGATGATCAGGAAGGACACCAGCAAACCGTAAATCGTCTGCGACAGGGGCATGCCCGTCAGGATGATGTACTTGAAGTTCATGCCCTTCCCGGCCTTGGCTTCCTTCGCCCACGCGCCCGCGGCGGCGCGTCCGGCGGCGCCGATCCCGAGGGAACTTCCGATCGCGCCCAACCCGATGGGCAGCGCGAAACCGATCTGACCTAACCAACTCATATCCATTAGTAATCTCCTTCGTCAGTTTGTTCTTGTTATCGTTTTGTATTCGCTCCGAAACGGAGCATAGGGATATCCAGTCCACTGAACACCCGAATTCGTCGAAAATTCCAGCATATTCAATCGAACACCGTGGGCGAATACCGCCACCAGGCACAACGCGATATTCAATCCGTGAGCCAACACGAGGATCACGATGCTGAAGATCACGCCGCCGCCCCACAGCGAACCCGCCATCCCGCAGGCCATTCCATTAAAGGCCGACGCGATGTAATAACTCGCCAGACCGACGGCCATCAAACGAATGTAGCTCAGCACGTCTCCGAACGCGCCGGAGATGCTCATCAGATTGCTCACGACTCCGATCCCGATCCGCTTCAGGAGATTCCTGGACGGATAGCAGAACAGGACGATTAGCGCCCAGCTGGCGAGCAGAATATAGAGCGTCATCATCGGCGAGACCAGCATCGGAGGCAGCCGATCCTGTTTGGAAAAGAACATGACCCACACCAGGGTGAACATCCCGAAGATAAATCCCAGCCAACCCAACTCGGCGATACTCTTCTGGCTGGGAAACATGCCGATCAATTGACGCAGATGCGCAAGAATCAGGTGCGCGCACCCGATGGAAAAGGCGATCATCATCGTGAGGTTTCTGCCGGTTTCGTCGTCGATGGTTCCGTCCGATTTTAACATGACCAGGATCGCCGGCGCCTTGAGGATTTCGCCGATCGGTTTCCAGAATCCCCCGGCGGCGATCATGTCATACGGTCCGACGCCGAAATAATTCCCGGAGATCACGCCCCAGATCACCGTCGCCACGCCGAAGATGAGAATCAACTGCGTCTCGGTCCTGCTTTTCATCGCGGCGTTGAGTTTCTTTCCGAACAGCAGACCCGCGAGGACAAACAGCAGGCCGTATCCCGCGTCGCCCACGAGCATGGCGGTGAAGATCGGCATGGCGAGCATGAAAAACGGCGCGAGGTCGTACTCGCGGTAGCCCGGAGTCGTTCCGAGAATCTTGAACAGCGCCTGGATCGGCGTCGCCCAGGCCGGGTAGCGAATCAGCGTCGGCGGTTCCTCGTCCTCGGCCGGTTCCAGTTGCTTCACGGCGGCCGAGACGCCCTTTTGCGACAATTCCGTCGTGAGCGTTTCGGCGTGATCGGCAGGCAGCCATCCCTGGATGGCGAAAATGGCTTCGTCGTTCCACGCGCCCCGCTGGGCGATGGTGTACTGGGCCTGGTCGTGCAGTTGGTTGTGCTCGGTTTCCATCGCCGGGGCGAGATTCGCCAGCACGTGCAGGCGCTCGATATCCTCGTGCAGTTTTTTGTCGATCGCGGCCGCCTCGGCGCGAATCGCGGGGCGATCGCGCGTGGGGAATTCCAACTCCTCCGCGGATTCGGGCAATTCGATCCGGTCGCCGTTGCGCTGGACCACCGCGATCAGGACGCGCTTTCCCATCAATTCGTGAATCGGCTGCACCAGTTCCGCCTTCACCCGCTCCAGGTCCGCCTGGAGGACGGAATAGAATTTCGGTTGAATTCCCGCGGCCGCGAGCTGCTCGAACTGCTCGCGGCGGACGTCGCCCCACATCTCCAACTGCTCGATATGCCGATGAAGCGTGGTTAAGCGGTTGCGACTCTCGATCGCGCGGCGGTGAATGTCCAGCGCCTCCCTGGCCGCCTGCTTCGGGGATTCGTCGGGCGCTTCTCCGCGCGGTTCGACGCCGGAGAGAATCTGCACCGCCCGCCCCAGGGCGTCCAGGTCGTGCACGGTTTTCTCGTCCGCGACGGCCGCCGCGGAATCCACGGGCGTCACGTGCAGCACGCCCAGGTCGCGCAATGCCGTCAGCAGATGATCCTTCTCGGCTGCCGAGGAAGCCACGAACACTTTTCGCATCGTAACGATCATTCGCTCGCGTCCTCCTTCCCCGGCGGGGAAATCATGAACTCCGCCCCGCCGTACACGGTGCGCTCGTCGCGGGTGAGCTTGCCCTTGGCGATCTTCGCCCTTCCGACGCCGGCGGTCATCTCGTCGCCCAGGTGGATGCGGATGCGACGGATCGCCTCGCGGCAGTCGGGGATTTTCACTTTCTCGAACAGGTTCACGCGCTGGATGATCTTCGTCAGTTCGCGATGCAAAAGCCGGTGCTCCTGCCGCAATACTTCCAGGTGCGCCTCCCGCCGGCGCAGTTCCCGCAGGTCCTTCACGGCCCCGTCCACCCACGCGGGCGTGGCGAACAGGCTGTAGCGAACGGCGGGGAAGTCCACGCCTTCGTAGATCGGAATGACCACGCCGGCGACGTTTTCCTCGCGCGTGCGGACGGTTTCGGGCGTGGAGAGCGTCCTGACGTCCACGCCGGCCCGATCCGCGAGAATCGCCCGGTACGGCTCGAACGTGTCACGGGCGGTCCGCACGAGTTTCTGCGCCTCGCGCATTTCCGCCACGACGTTGCGCACCATCATCTGAAGCTGCTGCTGCTTGAGCTTCAGCATGGGAAGATACCGGCTGTAGCGTTGCAGCGCGTCGCGATGCTTCTTCAGTTCCGGGCGGGTTAGTTTGATCTTAGCCACAGTATTCTTCTCAGATCTTTCCGTTTTATCCCGCGGTCTTATTGCGGATTGCGGATTGCGGATTGCGGATTGCGGATTGTTTTTTTCGGACGCTTTTGTCCTCGCGCCGTCGTTATCGACGAAACGACGATGGCTGTTATTTCTTCCGCTTCCGTCATCAAAGGTTTTAGCAATTTTTCCGCTACGATTCCCGCGTCCACAAGCATTTCCATCCAAAACACGCTTTCATCGGCTTCTTCTTCAACAATACTCATCTTCGCGATGAAGTCCGCTTTGGACTTCGCGCGACACGAGGCACGATAATTCGCTCCAACACTCGTCGCCGCACGCATCAGTTGATGTCCTATATGCTGCGCGATCTTCGTTTTCGGCAGCGATTCATATAATCGAATCACACGCAACGCAAAAGCACGTGTCCGTCGTTTCATTTCATCCGGCGTCATGCTTTATTCCATTCCTCAATTCTGTTATTCTTTCAATCCGCAATCCGCATTCCGCATTCCACAATTCTTCTGTTATTCTTTCAATCCGCATTCCGCAATCCGCAATCCGCAATTCTATACCGTTGCCGCTTCCGCTTCCTTCTCCTCCCTGGTCATCTCTTTGGGCCAGTGTTTCTCGACGATCGCGCGGCGGATGCCGGTTTCGACCGGCTCGAAACACTCCGCCAGAATATCCCAGCAGCGGTCGAGGGCCTCGAACAACGGAATGTTCACGGACAGGTCCATGATCTGGCTCTCGAACAAATCGCCGTAGTGCAGGAGCTTCCTGTCCCAGTCGGACATTTCAAAGCCCATGTCGCGCTTTTCGCGGGTTTCGCGGCAGTTGGCGTAGAGTTGCAGACAGCCGTCCATAATCGCGCGGTGATCGTCGCGCGTCTTTCCGTTGACCTGCTGCTTGAGGCGCGACAGCGAACCGAACGGCTCGATTCTGCCGTTGCGCAGGTAGAACTGCCCTTCCGTGATGTATCCCGTGTTGTCCGGGACGGGGTGGGTCACGTCGTCGCCGGGCATGGTCACGCAGGCCAGTAAGGTCATCGAACCGGCGCCGTCGAAATCGACCGCCTTCTCGTACCGGCGCGCGAGCTGCGTGTACAGGTCGCCCGGATACCCTCGGTTGGAGGGAATCTGCTCCATCGTGATGGCGATTTCCTTCAGCGAATCCGAAAACGCGGTCATGTCCGTCAGCAGGCACAGTACGCGCTTTCCCTGGAGGGCGTAACTCTCGCCGACGGCGAGGCACAAATCCGGCACGAGCAGGCATTCGACGATGGGGTCGGCAGCCGTGTGAATGAACATGATGGTTCGCCCGAGCACGCCGCCTTTTTCGAAGGTGTCGCGGAATTTCAGGTAATCGTCGTGCCGCAGCCCCATGCCGCCCAGGAGGATCACGTCGGCTTTGGCTTGCAGACCCACGCGGGCGAGCAGTTCATTGTAGGGTTCGCCGGCGACGGAGAAAATCGGCAGCTTCTGCGATTCCACGAGCGAGTTGAAGATGTCGATCATCGGGATACCCGTGTCGATCATGAAGTCGGGGCGGCGTCGCTTGATGGGGTTGACCGCCGGCGAACCGATTTCGACCATTTTCGCTTCGACGTCCGGGCGATCGTCGCGGGGCTTTCCGGACCCGTCGAACACGCGCCCGAGCAGGTCGTCGCTGAAGGGCACCTGCATGGGTCTGCCGAGGAAGCGAACGCGGTCACCCGTGCTGACGCCCTGCGTACCGGCGAAAATCTGCAGCGACACCTGGTCGCCTTCCAGACGGATCACCTGCGCCAGGCTCGTGCCGCGGGCGCTGGTGATGACCGCCAGTTCGTCGTATCCCACGCCCGTGGCGGTGATGCTGACCACGTTCCCGGCGATTCGCGTGATTTCGTCGTAGTATTTTCTCATGGATTCTTACTCCCGGCCTTTCGCCGCGATGAACTTGTCCAGTTTCTCGACGGACGTTTTGTACTCGTCGGTGTCGGCCGCTTCGTAGTTCCAGGTGCGGAGGATGTCCTGGGCTTCGAACATGATCTTGCGGGCCTGTTCCTTGGTCTCGAAGTCGAAGTCCGTGTCGAGAATCTCGAGAATCTTGTCGAACACGAATTTCTGACGGTCGGGCGGGGTCGCGCCGTCCACCTCGTCGAAGGCGTTCTGCTGGAGATAGCAGTTATCGAACAACTCAGCCTTGAGCATCACGGCGAAATCGTCGATGGGCGTGCCTTCCTCGCCCACGACGGTCATCATCTGCTTGACCTCATTTCCGCGTTTCAAGACCGTCTTGGCCCGGTCGGCTTTGGTCGGTTCAATAATGCCCGTGTACTTGCTCCAGGAATCCAGCGGATCGATCGCGGGATAGCGCCGCGCGTCGGACCGCGCGCGACTCAGGCCGTGGAACGCCCCGACGACTTTCAGCGTGCCCTGCGTGACGGGTTCCTCGAAGTTTCCGCCCGCGGGACTGACCGTTCCGCCGATCGTGACGCTGGCGACTCTTCCGTCGTTCAATTCAATCGCGCCGGCCCGTTCGTAGAATCCGGCGATGCGGCTTTCGAGATAGGCGGGGAAGGCTTCCTCGCCGGGGATTTCCTCCAGTCGGCCCGACACTTCCCGCATCGCCTGGGCCCAGCGGCTGGTGGAATCCGCGAGCATCAGCACATCCAGCCCCATCTGCCGGTAATATTCCGCCAGCGTGACAGCCGTATAGACCGACGCCTCGCGCGCGGCGACGGGCATCGCGGAGGTGTTGCAGATAATGATCGTCCGCTCCATGAGGCTCTTTCCGGTTCGCGGGTCGGTCAGTTCGGGAAACTCGCGGATCGTCTCGACGACCTCGCCCGCGCGTTCGCCGCAGGCAGCGACGATCACCACGTCCACCTCGGCGTGCCGGCTGGTGATCTGCTGGAGCACGGTCTTGCCCGCGCCGAAGGGTCCGGGGATGCAATAGGTCCCGCCGCGAACGATGGGGAACATGCTGTCGATGATCCGCACGCGCGTCGAGAGCGGCTCGGTGGGCATGAGACGGCGTTTGCAGATCGCCAGGGCACGCTTCACGGGCCAATCCTGCCGCATCGTCACTTCGCGTTCACGGCCTTCGGAGTCGGCCAGCGTGGCGATTTTGTCGGATACCTTGTAGGCGCCTTGTTTGGCGATGTCTTTAACGGTGTATTGCCCCTGCAAGGTGAACGGGGCCATGATTTCGTGCTGGAAGATTCCCTCGGGCACGGTTGCGAGCTTGTCGCCCGCGCCCACGGTGTCGCCCGCTTTGACGGCCGGGGTGAAGTCCCAGGTTTTTTCCTGGTCCAAACCCGGAATGTATTTCCCGGGGTTCAGGAAGAATCCTTCCTGCTCCGCCAGTTGCGGCAGGGGGTTCTGCAGGCCGTCGAATATCTGACCCAGCAAACCCGGGCCTAAACTGACCGAGAGCATGTCCGTCTCGAATTCGACGTCGTCGCCGATTTTCAGGCCTCGCGTTTCCTCGAAGACCTGTAGGTCCACGTTTCGGCCTCGCACGCGAATGATTTCGCTGAGGAGTTTCGCCCCGTCATCCCGGCAGCAATATCCCACGGAGTTCTGCACAACCTCTCCGGCGGCTTCCGCGACGACCATGTTTCCGAATACGGCTACGATTTTTCCGTTCACGATGATTCCTCGATAATAGTAGTTCTTGTAAGTTTTATATTTCATAGGGTGCCGTGGTTCGCGAAGCGCAGCGAAGCAACCACGATATTCGAGGAGCGTGGTTGCTCCACCCCTAAAGGGGTTCCGCGAACCACGGCACCCATTGGTTATTTGTATTTATTCAATTGTTATTCTTTCCCAGTCCCCAAACCCGAATCCCCAGTCCCTTCCTCCTCCCCGCCTTCCATGGCGCGGGCCAGGCGGTGCCATCGGATCGCGAGGATCAGCTTGGCGGCGTAGGCGGCGAGTTCGTCGTCGCCGAAGGTGAAATAGGCGTCGTTTTCGTTCAGCCAGTCCAGGCGGGCCTGGTCGAGCACGCGCTGGGCCTGCAAGGGATTCGCCGCGGCCGCCCATTCGTTGAAAGTCGCGGATAAGTCTCCCGCGTCCGCCAAATCCTGCGCGACGTAATAGTCCGTCGGTTCGAGTTCCAGCGCCCGGGCGCGGGCTTCGGCGAGTTCGTTCCGCAGGGCGACCTCGAATCCCACCCATGCCCGCAGGAACGGGCTATTCAGCCGCCCGGCGACCACCGCCACGTGGCGGAAATAGGCTTCCCAGACCACGTCGGCGGCGATGGTATTGGTGTCGGCGCCGGCGTCCGCGGTCCGCCCGGCGAGAAAATCCGGTAAGGGTTCCTCGTCGCGCAACTGATCGACGGTCAGGATGACCGGTTCGGGATCGTCGATCTCGCCCGCCAGAACCGCGTCCCGCTGAAGCAGATCGTCGCTGAGAAAGATGGTTTCGGCGAGTTCCCGAGGTCGCGGCTGTTCGTGCGCGTCGAGATGATGCAGGAAATCGCCGCGGAGAATGGGCGGTTCGGCTCCCAGCGCCTCGGGCGTCGACAAAAACGAAAGCAAATAATAATTGGTTCCTGCCACGAGTCGATTCCGTTGTTATGGATTCGTGTTCTTATTCCTTGGCCGCTTCGGCGAGCACGTCCCGCAGCGCCGGTGTGACCAGATGAGACAGCATGTCCACAACCGAGTCGAGGGTCACTTCCACCGTTCCGACGCCGCCGACGGAATACTCGAAGCCCACCTGCTGGAGTCGGCCTTTTAAGTCGAAGGAAGGACGAATTTCCGCCAATGCGTGCCGGCCGAGTTCCTTCAGGGCCCAGTTTCTCAGGTCCTGCTGAATCTCTCCAGGCACGTTGATGTCGATATGCAGTTTGCGCTCCAGGTCGGCCTGGGCGTAGAGCATGACGATATCGTGCAGCGTTTTTCCGAGGAAATCCAGGTCGCTCAGGACGTCCCTGGCGCCCTGGGCGATCACGGCGTTCAGGCAGTCGCAGAGCGTTTCCCGCAAGCGGCTGACGGTGTCGCGGGCGGCGAGTTTCAGGTCGGTTTTCGAGCGGTCCAGCAGGTTCCGGGCCTGGGTTTCGGCGTCGGCGACGATTTTTTTCGCCTGCGCCTCGGCGTCGGCGATGATGTTCTTCGCCTGGGCGTCGGCGTCGGTTTTGAGTTTCTCCGCCGCCGCCTGACCGGCCTGGACGCCCTCTTCCTGTAATTTCGCGACAAACGTTTCAATCGTTTCGGTCATGGGTGCTCTCCGATACCGTATCTTTTGATTTTACAGAATGTTATATCACTCGCATCGCGGTTTTCCCCGGACGATACCACCATCCCCATCCGAAATCCAATTGTTAAAGAAATGGATTTCTGATGTGAACCTGATCCGTCACACCGCTTCAGGCCAACATATTTGTACTACCCCAGTTATCGGAAAAACCCCCGACCCTGAACCAGAGAATTTTTTTCGGCCGCGTTTCGCCGTATCCGGCGTTAGATCAGTTTTTTGATTTTCATCGCGCGGTACACCATCGTGGCGATTTGGGCGAGACTGAAGACGGAGCAGTCGAACGTCAGGTGAAACGCCGGTTTCCGGGGAAAACGACGTTCGTAGATTTTCTGGAGGTATTCGCGTTTTTCCATTTCTTCGGCGACGCGGATTTTCGCCTGCGTTTCGCTCAGCGCCTCGCGAAAGGCGATCTGCTTCAAGCGAAATTCCTCCGGCGCTTCCAGGCGGACGGACAGGCCGTTCGGCACATCCACCGTCGCGCCGACGGATCCCTGCCCGACCAGCAGGCAGCGCCCTTCGATCGCCAGTTCCCGAATGATGGCGGTCATGCGGTTGCGAATCTCCAGCCCGCTGGGAACTGACTTTTTCCCGGAAAAGGACTGGAAGAAATTCCCCAGCAGTCCCGGTTTCTGCCGGCGACGGCGCTCCAGGATTTCCGGGGCCATGTCCGTCTCCTGCGCGAGAGAATCGAGAATTTCCTTGTGATAAATCTGCCAGCTCTCCCCGGGTTTGGCGTCGTCGTTGATCAGATCCAGCAGCAGCAATCCCAGGGAGAATCCGCCGCAGCCGAACTCGCGGGAAATGGCGACGAAAGGCCCGGCGTTGACGAGTTTCTCCTCGCCGTTCCTGTGGATTTCACTCATCTGTCGTGCCAGAGAGTCCTCTGTCATGCGGGTGCTCCTGCATCCATTTTATCCCGATGCCGTCACGATAACCACACCCAATCTATCGGCCAACTGCTCCGCGGATCGGAAATATATCCGGTATTTTCTCCGGTGGAAAATTCCGGGAATTTTCAGGTCTGTCGATCCCGTCGAGGATTCTCCGATCCGTTGTGGTGTCCGCCGGCGGCGCTTCGTCCGAAGATCATCCGCCCCGCCGACGTCTGCAGGACGCTCGTGACGACGATATCGATTTCCTTTCCGATATAGCTCCGTCCCTGGTCCACCACGACCATCGTCCCGTCGTCGAGGTAGCCCACTCCCTGTCCGGGCTCCTCGCCGGGTTTGATGATCTTCGTGTTCATCTTCTCGCCGGGAAGCACCACGGGCTTCAAGGCGTTGGCGAGATCGTTGATGTTGATCACCTCGATGCTGCGAAGCTGGGCGACCTTGTTCAGGTTGTAATCGTTGGTGACGACCTGCCCGTTGAGATGCTCCGCCAGCGCCACCAGCTTGGCGTCGACGTCGGGGGCTTTTTCGACCGCCGGAACGCGCATATCGACGATGCGCACGTCGACGGACGAGGAATCCTGCAAAGCCTGCAGAACGTCCAGCCCTCGCCGCCCGCGGTTGCGCTTGAGCTTGTCCTGCGAATCGGCGATGGTCTGGAGCTCCGCCAGCACGAACCGCGGGACGACCAGTTCGTTCTGAAAGATTTTCGTCTCGACGATATCCTTAATGCGCCCGTCGATGATGACGGACGTGTCCAGCAGCATCGGGCGGGAACCCTTGGTCTGCCGGGAAAATTCCACATACGGGACGATGAACCGGAAATCGTCCTTCGTCTGCATGACCACCGTGACGCACAGAAACACCGAAGCCGTCCCCAGCAGGAACTTGATCAGCTGCACCGTGTGTTGATAGCGAATATACCGGTGATAGGGTTTGATCGCCTCATCGTATTGTTTTACCTCTTCGGGCGTGGGTTTGGCGGAAATCGCCGGGCGCGGCGCCGTCGGCGGGGAAGGATACAGATTCGTCGCCAGGTCCACCACCAGCGAAAGCACGTACGCGATGACCAGTCCCGCCAGCAGCCCGAAAAACAATCCGCTCAGATGCGTCAGTTCCTTCCCGTGCCATAAAATATCCGCCAGCACCACCACCAGCGCCAGGGCGGCCGGCACGAGAATGTACACGGTGATGTACGTCGAACCTTCCGTGACGATTTCGTCGCTGAACGCGAACGACAGCGTGAAGGCCATCACCACCGCGAGAAAAAACACCCGAATCAAATGCAGAATCATAACGCCCGTCCTTTGGATATCCGAATTCGGCGCCCGTACCACACGTTTCCGATTCCAGGTCAGAAGTATAGCAACCCGACGCCGCCATTGCCAACAGTTGTATTTCATTCGTCCGCCGCGGCGCGCTTCGTGAGGGTTTCCTTTCCCGGACGCTTGCATTTTCCCCGCGAAGTCGGCATGATACGAACCGTGATTTGGTTCGGGGAAGGGAGAGATTCCACGATGAAACGATGGGCTGTTGGTTGCATAGGAATGATGGTAGCCGGAGCGGTTTCGTTTTGCGCCGCGCAGGGGAATTCCCCCGCGCCCGACGACACCGCCGCGAAGCTGCGACAACATCTCGCCCGGCAAGTGACCCCGGCGACACTGGAGGCGGTATGGTATCGGCCTCACGTGGAACACAAGGGCAAAACCAATCCCGTCGCGGTCATTCTCGCCTCCAAAGACTTCCCCGCCTCGACGAAGGATTTCTGGGTGCCGACGCTCTGGAAGGAGAATTACTGCACCCTGGTCGTAACGACCCAGCCGCCCGATCAATGGAGTTCCATCCGCCTGGCCGCCGTCCTGCGGGAAATCCAGGACGCCCCCGAGGAAGTCCCCGCCGACACGAATCGCCTGTTGCTCATCGCGGACACGAAAACCGGACCGTTGGCGACGCGCCTGCTGGAAACCTATCCCACCCGCGTCATCGGGGCGGTGTTCATTTCCTTCACGCCGACCCGCATCACCCCGACGGGACCGGGCCTGTGGCAGCCGACGAAGGACGTCTGGTCGATTCCGATCTGGTCCGTCGTGGGAACCAAGGGCAAGAGCACCACCAAGGTGCTGGAACTCTGGCGGAAACTCGCCGCCCGCGCCCCTGCCGAGGCTCCCCTGTGCGTCGATCCGCGCCTGGGACGCCGAAACGGACACCTTCTGCCGGATGAAACCATCCTCCCCTGGATCCAGGCCCTCTGGAACGGAAAAACTCCCGCGCCCGGACCGGACCGCCAGGCCGAAGCGGAACGAAAACAGTTCGCCGACCTGGCGAAGCAAATCCGCCAAGCCGTCCAGCAACGCCCGACCCCCCTGCCGGCGGGCGAAAGCGTCACCAAAACGGAAGGTCCGTTCCGGCTGTCCGTCCAGACGCCGGAAGGCTGGTGGCGCGATCGGGACGGCGAGAAAGCCTACAATCCCCAGGGACCGCGCACCGACAAACTCGGCCGCATCATCGCCGAAGATCAAAATCCCTACGCGGAAATTTATCTCACGCCCAAACGTCGCGGGCCGTTTTTCGTGCGCCTCCGCGCCGCCGAATCGCAAACCAACGGCGAAACGCTTCTGAAGGACTTTGAAAAACTCGTCGCCGAGAAGGGATATCTGCCCGTCAGTCTCGAACGCTGGAACCAGGACGGACGGCTGATCGACGTTTCGGTGTACCTGCTGGCGTGGGAGGGAAACTGGCATCGATGGGTGGTCCTGACCGCCGTCAGTCACGACACCCCCGTCGCGCCGCTGATCATGGTCATGGACGCCTCCGACGCGCCCGACCCGCGGGCGATGGCGACGGCGATGCGCTCCATGCTCGATTCGGTCCGCGTGGAAAAAATCAACCCCGACAAACCCAAGTCCCTGGACTGAGTTTTGTTGCGTATATCGTCCACAATCGCTATGCTTTCGGGGTTCCGTCCGGAGCGGGCGCTTAGACAGGAGATATCCCAGGACCATGAATACGAACAATGTAACCGTCATCGGGCTGCAATGGGGCGACGAAGGCAAGGGGAAAGTCGTCGACGCCCTGGCGGATCAAAGTCGCTACGTCGTGCGGTTTTGCGGCGGCGCCAACGCCGGGCACACCGTCACCGTCAACGGGGAACGCTTCGCGCTGCACCTGATCCCCTGCGGGATTCTGCACCCCAGCGTGATGAACGTCGTGGGCAACGGTGTGGCGTTCGACCCCGAAACCGCCTGGGCGGAAATCGAGGCGTTGCGTCAACGCGACGTGGAAGTCGGCCCGGGCAACCTCGCGATCAGCGCCACCGCGCAGGTCGTCATGCCGTGGCACAAAACGCGGGATCAACTCAACGAAAAGCAACTCGGTGAGAAAAAGATCGGCACGACCGCCCGGGGCATCGGCCCGTGCTACGCCGACAAAGCCAATCGCTCCACCGCCATCCGCGTGGGGGAACTGCTGGACGAAAACACGCTCGTGCAGAAGATTCGCTTGATCGGCGCGATCAAAAATCGCCTGTTCGAGTCTTTGTTCGACGGAGAGGCGCTGAATCTCGACGCCGTCGTCGAGCAGATCGTCCAGCTCGGGCGAAACCTCGCCCCGATGATCCGCGACACGGGCGGTATGCTGCGTCGAGCGGTCGCTACCGGCGATCGCATCCTGTTCGAGGGCGGCCAGGGGAGTATGCTGGATATCGACCACGGAACGTATCCGTTCGTGACCAGTTCGTCGGTCAGCGCGTGCGGCGTGCCTGCAGGCGCGGGCGTTCCCCCCAAAGCCGTCGGACACGTCGTCGGGATTATGAAAGCCTACACCACCCGCGTGGGCGCCGGGCCGTTCCCCACGGAACAGGACAACGAAACCGGCGAGTACATCCGCCAGCGCGGCAAGGAATTCGGCACGACGACGGGTCGCCCGCGGCGCTGCGGCTGGCTGGACGCGGCCGTCGTTCGCTACACGGCGGCCCTGTCGGGCGTCGATGAACTGGCGCTGATGCTGCTGGACGTGCTGTCGGGTTTGAAGGAACTGAAGATCTGCACCGGATATACCCTCGAAGGCCGACCGGTGGAGGATTTCGACCCCGCGCAACTCGGGAACGTCGAGTGTCAGTGGGAAACGCTGCCCGGCTGGAGCGAGGAAATCACCGACTGCCGCCGTTTCGAGGACTTACCCGCCGGCGCGCAGGCGTACGTGACGCGCGTGGAGGAAGTCACCGGCTGCCCGGTCGGACTCATCAGCGTCGGCCCGGGACGGGAACAGTCCCTTCCGCACCACACGCAAATCGAAGGACTCGCGTAAATGCTCCATACGGCTGAGAAGATCGCCGAGAACCGGAAAATCGTCGGAATTCCCGACGAGCGGTTCCCGCGGTCCGTGGCGATCATCATGGACGGAAACGGACGCTGGGCGCGGCAGCGAAACCTGCCGCGACCCTTCGGCCACCAGGCCGGCGCCAAGGCCGTCCGGCGCACCGTCACGGAAGCGGCCCGGCTGGGGCTGGAGGTGCTGACGCTGTACAGTTTCTCCGTGGAGAACTGGTCGCGCCCCGCCGACGAGGTTAACACGCTGATGCACCTGTACGCCGAGTACCTGGTGCACGAACGCCCGACGATTATGGAAAACAACGTCCGACTGCGACACCTAGGCCGGCGGGAAGGTCTGCCCGAGATCGTCCTGAAAGAACTGGACGAGACGCTGCGGATTTCCGAAAACAACACCGGCATGACGCTCTGCCTGGCGATCAATTACGGTTCGCGCCTGGAAATCACCGACGCCGTGCGCCGCCTCGCCCGACAAGTCGCCGACGGGAAACTCTCACCGGAGGATATCGACGAACCGCGCATCTCCGACGCGCTGGACACGGCGGGATTGCCCGATCCCGATCTTCTGATCCGCACCTCCGGCGAGATGCGCATCAGCAATTACCTGCTGTGGCAGATTTCCTACGCGGAGTTCCACGTCACCGACATTCACTGGCCCGATTTCGGCGCCGAGGCGCTGCACGAAGCCATCCGCGCCTACGCCGGGCGACATCGACGCTTCGGCGGCGTGGACGAATCGAACACGTGAGGAAGACGGGCACTTGGGTTTGGGGACTGGAATAAAATAAAAAACCTTGGGTGCCGTGGTTCGCGAAGCGCAGCGGAGCAACCACGTTCGTCAGTCATCGTGGTTGCTCCGCTGCGCTCCGCGAACCACGGCACCCTATCAAATACATAACCATGCGAATCACGCGGTCCATTTCGATCGACGAGGGGGAGCTGAAATACCGCTTCGTTCACGCTTCCGGGCCCGGCGGGCAGAACGTCAACAAGGTCGCCACCGCCTGCCAGTTGCGTTTCGACGTTGCAAACTCCCCCTCCCTGCCGGAAGAAATCAAACAGCGTCTGACTCGTTTGGCGGGGCGGCGCATGACCGCCGACGGCGTGCTCGTGATCGACGCCCGACGCCACCGCACCCAGCCGCGCAACCGGCAGGACGCGATCGAGCGGTTCGTCAAACTGCTGCAACGGGCGGCGGTTCCCCCAAAACCCCGCAAGAAAACCAAGCCCACACTCGCCGGCAAAAAACGCCGCCTCGACGCCAAACGTCAAAGAAGCCGAACCAAGCAACTCCGCCGCCGGCCGAAAGATGAGTAACATATCGTGGCACCTTCAAGCGTCGCTTCGACGCTTGAAGGTGCCTTGGATAAAGAGCACCCACAAGCGATAGGAATCGCTTGAAGGTGCCACGAGAGTCCGAACCGGCAAATCCTGATGGAAATCCCCGCGAAAAACGGATATCGTGTCGGGCTGTGCGTTCGCGTGAATATCGTACCTTTCCCGGAATGGAGTCCGATGAAAATGCAACAGGACAATCCTCTGACATTCTCCTCCCGCCTGAAACAGATCCGGACCTATCTGCCGTTCCTGCTGGGACCCGCGGCGATGGCGGCTGTCGTGGTCTACTACAAACTCCTCCTGCATCGTTTCGGCGACGACCCCCAAGCCGTGTTCCTCGGTTTGCAGGATTGGCAGACGTTCTTCGACGAATGGCTGGCGCCCTGGTTGTTGACGGCCGCCTTCACGCTGTACTGGTTCAAGGCGATCTACACGCGCAATCCCACCTACGTGATTTTCGCCGCGCTGGCGGCCTGCCTGCTGCTGCGGGAGTTGCACTGGGATCCCATGATCAAAAAGGCGATTTTCCCGCTGCTGGGCATCTGCTTCCTCTGGCTGTTGCTCTGGCGGGACGTGGTGGATAAGCCTCTGGACAACTGGCGGCATACGGTGTTTTTCGTCGCGGCGATCGCGACGTACGGGCTGTGTCAGATGGTGGAGAAAAACGTTCTCGGTAAACGGATTCCGATTCTGCCGGAGTTCGAGCTTCTGCATTCTCAGTATGAAGAAATCACTGAGTGTGCCGCCCATGTGCTGCTGCTCGCCGCGGCGCTGTTCGGAAGCTGGCGACGAAAGATACTCAACGTGAAATGAATTTCAATATCGTACATCTCATCGACGCCCGAACGTCCCAGGACATGCTGGATCAGATGCGGGCGGTCCGCGAGGATCACGAACGGGTGATCTCCCTCGGCCCGTCGCCTACGTATAGCCGGCTTGCGGACATCCGCGTTGAATCGCTGCATTGCCCGATGGGCGTACAAGGTTGGGCGTGGCGAAGGTTGGCGAAGCGGCTGCCCGCCGGCGCGGTCCTTCATGCCTGGTCGCGGGAGTTGCTTCCCCCAGCCTGTCGGGCGGCGCAATCCGTCGGCGGCGGGGTGGTCTGCTCCCTGCCGTACCTTCCGACGGGAGCGACACTGGAGCAGATGCCCTGGGAGATCGGGCAATATCGTCACTGCCTGACCGTCCCGACCCGCCGCGCCCGCGGGGAACTGATCCGTCTCCGCGCCGACGCGAAGCGGGTGTTCGTCCTGCCCCCGGCTGTTCCAATAACCCCGGCGGGAAACGCCCGTCAAGTCGTCCGCGAGGCGATGGGATTTTCCGACGACGAGGTGGTGATCCTCGCGCCGGCGGAGATGCTTCGCGGCGCGGGACACGACTGGGTCTGCTGGGCGCACGCGATCTGCCGCGAGGTGCAGGACCGCGGACGGTTGATCCTGCCCGGCCGGCACGCGCGAGAACCCCGCGTGCGGTTCTTCGCCAATACCACCGGTTTCGGACACGAGGCCTTGTTCACCGGCGACACCTATCGTCGGGAGGAATTGCTGGCGACGGCGGATATCGCGGCGTTTTTATACGAGCGGGACTTCGGCGTGACCGCCGTCGCCGAAGCGATGGCCGCCGGTTGCGCGATTCTCGCCACTACCACGCCCGACGTGATGGAACTCTGCGAAAATGAAACCACCGCCCTGCTGGCGGCGCCGGGCGATCCCCGCTCCGCCGCCGCGGCGATGCTGCGCCTGATCGAGGATTCCCAACTCCGCGAGAGACTCGCCCGGACGGCGAAAACCCACGCGCAGGAGCATTTCCGCCGCGAGACCGTCCGCGAGACGCTGGAAAGAATCTACGCGACCCGCAAGGAATAGACCTGTATAATTCCGGTTCTGATTTTGAATATACAATATCCGCTTGGCGGGGCTCTGTCCCGCCAAGTCCTTGTTGAGAATAGAAGATGGCGGGACGGAGCCCCGCCATCCAATATTAAAACGACGCGGAAAAGGAAATGACGAAACGTGAGAATATCATCAAGGCGGTTCGTTTTGAACGGCCTGACTTGATTCCGATGATCTTCCATATCAATCCGGCCTGCTGGCATCATTACGATCAGAACGCCTTACAGGATTTGATGGAAGCCCATCCGTTCCTGTTTCCCGATTTCCAACGGGCCGAAACCGTCACCCCCGACTATCTTCTCAACGCGCGAAAAGACCATCCCTACACCGATCCCTGGGGCTGCGTGTGGGAAACGGCGGACGACGGAATCACCGGATCGGTGCACGGTCACCCATTGGCCGACTGGAGCGCGTTCGAGAGGTTCACCGCGCCCGATCCGGCGGTGACGGACGGCACGTATCCCCTCGACTGGGATCAACTCCGCGCCGAAGTGGAACGGAAAAAGAAAAACGGCGAGTTCGTCGCCGGCGGCCTGCCGCACGGCCATACGTTTTTGAGACTGACGGACCTGCGAGGATACGAGAATCTCACGTTCGACATGATCGACGACGAACCGAATCTCAAAACGCTCATCGACAGGATCGAGGCTTTCAACCACGAATTCATTCGCCGTTGGCTGGAACTGGAACCGGACATGATGAGCTACCCCGAGGATCTCGGCATGCAAGTCGGTCCGATGCTCTCGCCGGATAATTTTCACAAGTACATCAAGCCGTCCTACCAGCGTCTGATGCAGCCGGCGCGGGAAAAAGGCGTCATCGTCCACATGCACTCCGACGGGGATATCCGCACGCTCGCGGAGGATCTCGTGGACGGCGGCGTGGAGGTGGTGAATCTCCAGGACCGCGTCAACGGAATCGAATGGATCGCGGAGACCTTCGCCGGGAAAACCTGCATCGATCTGGATATCGACCGCCAGGAGATCACCCCGCGCGGCACGGAGAAGGATATCGACGACCTGATCCGAACGGAAGTCGAAACGCTGGGAAGCAGCAACGGCGGATTGATGATGATCTACGGCCTGTATCCGGGCGTGCCGCTGGAAAACGTCGCGGCGCTGATGGACGCCATGGAACGATACGCCGCGTATTACTCGTGATGAAACATACGAACGACAATTCGGCTCCGGTACGGGAGGGCAAGGTGCGTTTCGCCGACGCGAGCGTCGCGGCGATGCTGCGTCCGCACCTGGCGGCGCTGAGCGATCCGAATCCGGACGACTGGACCATCGTGAAGCAAAACCCCAGCCGCACCGTCTATCGCGGACGGTTGGAAAACCAGGACGTGTATCTGAAGCACTATCACGGCCGATCGTGGGATCACCGTTTCCGCCGCGCGTTGGGATTCTCGGACGCGATTCATGAATTTCGCCTCGCGACGTACCTTCAGTCTCGCGGGGTTCCGACGGCGAAACCCCTGGCGGCCTGTTGCGACAAGGAGACGGAATGGCTGTTGACCCGGGCGGTCGCGCCGGCGGAACCCTGCGATATCTGGCATGAAAAGCAGTTGCAAAACGGCACGGAAGGCCAGACGCTCATTCGCCGCGGCGCCGCGGCGCTGGGCGAACTGATCGGAAACATGCACCGCGCCGGGGTGGTGCACAGCGACCTGCACTGCGGGAACATCCTCGTGCGGACCGACGGAAGGAAAATTCACCTGGTGCTGATGGACCTGCATCGCGCGTATCGCCGTCGGAGACTCTCCCGCCGTCGCCAGGCCGCCAACCTCGCCCACCTGCTGCACGACCGACGGTATTTCACCACGCGCACCGATCGCCTGCGATTTCTCATGCACTACATCGTCGCCGGCGGATCGCGCGGTTCGGCGAGGGGGTGGCAGTACCTGATCGAGCAGTTCGCCGTTCGCCACACCCGCCGGCAGCACGCCCAACGCGCACGCCGCACTCGAGGATTGAATCGCTACTTCGCCCCCGTGCGCCTGGAAACCGGGTGGCGCGGACACGTGGTGCTGGCGTCCAAACGGCACATGGGCGGGTCGACGGCCGCGGAAGTCGTCTTCACCCGCGAAGGCTGGCTTGAGGCGCTGGGCGATATCGAATCGCTGTTTTCCGCGCCCGAAGCGGAAGGGATTAAAGACGGCCGATTCTGCCGCATCGCGCGTCGGCGTCTCGCGATCGGGGAGCATGAAGTGGACGTGTTCCTCAAACGCCAGAAACCCAGGTGGACCAAGGCGCTGATCGACTGCCTTCGCCCCTCCAGACCGTCGCGGGCGTTTCACCTCGGACACGCGCTGCTGACCCGGCGGATCGCGACGGCTTTGCCGTTGGCGGCGCTGGAAAAACGCAAAGGACCGTTCCTGCGGGACAGCATCCTGATCACCGAAACCGTCCAGGCGCCGCACCTGTACGACTTCATGAACAACTGGCTGTCCGTTCCGCCCAAGGGAGACACTCCCCTGTCGGTGCCCCAGCAACGGCAACTCGCCCAGGAAGTGCTCTGGCAACTCGGACGAATGCTGCAACAGATGCACGACAACAAATTTTCCCACCGGGACCTCAAGGCCACCAACCTCCGCGTCCGCTGGTCGCCGGGACAACGCCCGGAGGTGGTGCTGCTGGACCTGGACGGGATGCGGCGCGTGGTGTGCATGTCGATGCGTCTCCGATTGCGCGGCCTGATGCGGCTGAACGTTTCGCTGCTGCAGTGCCCGGTCGTCAACCACGCCGGACGCCTGCGCATGCTGCTGGGCTACCTGCGCCGACCCGGAGTGGGACGCATCAACTTCAAGCCGTACTGGCGCCTGCTGGAGGAATGGTCCGCCCGCAAGTTGCGCCGGCAGATTCGTTCCCGACGTCGGAGGCAGCGGCGTCGGCGAATCACGCGGAGACCCGAATGAGTTCCGCCTTGCCGAAAACGCCGCCCCACCGCGTGCTGATCGTCAAACCCAGCGCCCTGGGCGACGTCGTCAGCGCGATACCGATCCTGCGAGGCCTGCGACGCACCCACCCGGAGACCTACATCGCCTGGCTGGTTTCCACGACCTGCGCGCCGCTGCTGGACGGCGACCCGGACCTGAACGAGGTGATCCTCTTCGACCGGAAAAAAATGGGACACTGCTGGCGGTCGCCCGAAGCGATGGGATCGCTGTTCGACTTCCGGAAACTTCTGCGGGAATCGAATTTCGACTGGGCCATCGACGCCCAGGGTCTGCTCCGCAGCGGCGTGTTCACGAAATGGACCCAGGCGGAAGTGCGGGCGGGTTTCGCCGACGCCCGCGAGGGCGCGAGCCTGTTTTACAACCGTCGCGTCCGGATCGTCGCCGAGCACACCGTGGACCGCAATATCCTGCTGGCCCGTTCGCTGGGGATCGACGCCAGGCCGGAGGACCTTCGCCTGACGGTTCGCCCTTCCGGGACTCTGTTCGCCGAGAGTATTCTCAACCTTCTGGGCGTCTCGGCCGGCGGGGTGCTGGTGTTCGTCCCGCCGACGCGATGGGAAACCAAGCTCTACCCCGTGAAACACTGGCGCAGCGTGGCCCGGGAGGCCGTCAAGCGCATGCCCGTCGTGCTGATCGGCTCGCCCGACGAAAGCGAACGAAAATTGTGCGCCGAGATCGCCGAGGGGATCGAGGGTGTGACGAATCTCGCGGGAAAAACGACGATCCCGCAGATGGTGGGGATGATCGCCGCGTCGGCGGGGGTGGTCTGCTGCGACTCTGCCGCCAAGTTCATCGCCCCGGCGGTCGGGGTTCGCTG
>JAFGJE010000145.1 GCA_016929245.1 Phycisphaerae bacterium | reverse complement strand
TTGCTCCTAAAAAGAGTAACCAACAACTACTGCAAGTCACTGTAAACAAAAGAATAACCGAGCGCCAGAAAAAATTCTCACACACGGTGCTGCTGTATTGGCTGGTTCTGGCGGTGATCTATGCCCCGGCCGCGGAGTTGTTCCTCCAGGCGGGATACTTCGCCCTGCTGGCGGCGATTTTCCTCGGAGGCCTGATCGGCCTGGCTGCCGGCCTGGCGTGGATCCGCGTGACGCTCGGGCCGGGGGAAACGAAAAGGAAAACAAAATGAAACCGAAACTGCCGCGCGGGCCGTTTATTCTGGCGGGGATGCTGATCGTTCTCCTGGCGATGTTGGGCGGAGATTATCTTTCACAGCCAAGTTACGATTTATACCAAAAAGGTAGTTTTATTCATAAACTCAATGAATCACCGTGGGATGCTTTCGCGAATTATCCCAGGCAATCGATTGGTTATGCTTTAAATCATGGAAGAATACTTTCAAGGGGTATACTTGCGATGGTGGCTCGCGGATTTGGTTTCTTGGCAGGTTTGATATGGTTGCTCCCAATGATTTTTATCGCACGCCGTCCTGGTGGTTCATCTCTTGTTCGACTGCGAAATCTGCTGAAACTTCTTTTCGCGGGAATACTGGTGGGTATTATCGTCGGTGCGATCTGTGGCGGTTTGGTGCATTTGTACATTCATACGATGGGAGGACTTCGGGAGCTAACCTCCGCGGAAAAAATGGGTGGTCTATATGTCGGCCTGGTCTTCGGCGGCGGCGCGGGGGCGATTTTGGGATTGATCGGCGGCTGGCAGATGTGGGTGGTGCAACTGGCGGTCTTGCGCGGTATGGCGATAGGGAAAGAAAAACAGATGACGTCTTCCTGAATTTTACCGATTTTTTTGGTTATAGAAAAGTTGGTTCCATAACAACCTGGTGGAGCAGGTGCTCCACCAGGCAATACATGAAATATCGTCAGTGGAATGAGAACACCGCCGAACGGCAAGCCGATACGCGCATCGGCTTGCCGTTCGGCGGTGTTGGAATCAAAATGAAACCGACTACCGGATACCAGCTACCGTCCCACGTCCGGTTGGTCGTCCATGAGCATTTTGACTTCGTAGGCGGTGGGCATGGCGGCCTGGGCGCCGAATTTCGTGCAGGCCAGCGCCCCGGCGGCGTTGGCGAACTGGGCGGCCTGGCGGAGCGACGCGCCCCGCGCGACGGAGACGCCCAGGGCAGCGGTGAAGGCGTCGCCCGCGGCGGTGGTGTCCCGCACGGCGACCTTGTACGGCGCGAGGCGATAAAAATGCTGATCGGCGCTGACGACCATGCTGCCGCGCGATCCGAGCTTGAGCACCGCGTTTTTCGCGCCGCGCGCGATGAGTTGCGACGCGACCAGCTTGTCCACGCGCTCCTCGGCGGCTTTGTGCCCGGTGAGGACTTCCGCTTCGATGACGTTGGGCGTGAGGATGTCCACCTCGCACAGCTCGTTGGAAAAGTGCTTCTGTACGGGCGCGGGGTCGAGGATCGTCCGCACGTGATGCCGCCGGCCGACTTCGATGGCCGCCCGGACGGTCGGTAAGGGCAGCTCGAGCTGCAACAGCACCACGTCGGTTTCGGTGAAGAGATCCTCGCGGCTGAACACGTCGTCGGGGGTCACGTCGAAGTTCGCGCCGCTCGCGACGATGATGGAATTCTCGCCCTTGCGGTCGACGAGAATCATGGCTGTCCCGCTGGCGGACTCTTCGGACTCGCGGACGTATTCGACGTCCACACCCTCGCCGACCAGGTTCTGTTTTAAGGCCCGGCCGAAGTCATCCTGGCCGACGCTTCCGATCATCCGCACCTTCGCGCCCAAACGGGCGGCGGCGACGGCCTGGTTGGCGCCCTTGCCGCCGGGATTCGTCCGGAAATTTCCCCCCAGCGTGGTTTCCCCCGGCGCGGGCATGTGGTCCACGCGCACCACCAGGTCCATATTGATCGAACCCACCACAAGAACATTCGCTTCACCATCGGTCATGCGGAGTATTCTTGCACGAGCGGGACGGTGTTGTCCAGCAAAAACACCGCGAGGAGCGATTTGAGGGAGTGCCCGTTTTTTGTGGCACGGCGAAGAAACAGCAAATCCGACACTGAGTTGCAGAGGTACTGAGAAGAATTTTTTACAACTATCTTCTCTTGCTTTCTCAGTTTTCTCAGTAACTCAGTGTCGTTCTTTCTGGAATGCCTGTCGGGTTCTCAGATTCTCGTTTCTACCCGAGCGTTTCGATAATGTATTTCCGGACGGCCTGTTTGTCGTTGGGCAGAATTTTACACCGGGTGGGTTTGTGCATCATCGCCTCGATGGCGGGGTGCTTCGCCAGGTCTCCCCGGCCGGTCGCCTGGGCGATGGCGGCGGGGAACTTCGCGGGATGCGCGGTCGCCAGACACAAAATCGGAAGATCATCCGCATGGCGCGGCGGGTTTCCTAACCCGCCGCGTTCTTCGCGCAATTTTTCCGCGGCACAGACTCCGCAGGCGGTGTGCGGATCGAGCACGTATTCGTATTGCTGATAAAACTTCCCGATAACTTTAAGCACCTGCTCGGTATCCGCGCGGGCGGCGATGAAATCCGCGTCGACCACGCCGTCCCGGTCTGGTTCCACGCTCAAAGAACCGGTTTTGGCGAACCTGGCCATCATCTCGCGCAGCTTGTCGGCATCGCCTCCGACGCGGTAATACAGGTATCGCTCGAAGTTGCTCGCGACCTGGATGTCCATCGACGGCGAAAGAGTTTTTATAACTTCCCGCCCGAGGGAATAGTCGCCCGTATTGTAAAATCTCGCCAAAATGTCATTTTCATTCGTAGCGAGGATGAGTTTCTCGATCGGCGCGCCCATTTTCATCGCGTACCACCCGGCCAGCACGTCGCCGAAGTTTCCGGTCGGCACGGACACACGAATTGCTTTCGCGCCGGTGCGTTTTCGGACGTCGAACGCGCCGTGGAAATAGTACACGATCTGCGCCAGCACGCGGGCCCAGTTGACGCTGTTGACCGCGCCGAGGGAGTATTTGCGCTTGAAGTCCAAATCTCCCGCGATCGATTTCATAAGATTCTGACAGTCGTCGAAGCTGCCCTCGATGGCGATGTTGTGGACGTTTTCATCCGCGACGCTGGTCATCTGGTGTTCCTGGATGGGCGAAACCCGCCCGTGCGGGTGCATCACGAAGATGTCGATCCCCGCCCGGCCACGACAGCCATAGATCGCCGCCGAGCCCGTATCGCCGCTGGTCGCGCCGAGGATATTCAGCTTGCCACCCCGCCGCGTGAGGATGTACTCGAACAGGTTACCCAAAAGCTGCAAGGCTACGTCCTTGAACGCCAGCGTCGGCCCGTGCCACAATTCGAGAATGAATACGTCGCCCGTTTGCACGACCAGCGCGACGTCGCGGTCCGCTTCGGCGGCGGTGTCGTTGACGAAGTAGTCCGGCCCGTAGGTTTTGTCGATCAGCGAGCGCAGATCGTCTTCGGGAATGTCCGTCACGAACCGGCGGATCACCTCGAACGCCAGGCCGGCGTAGGGAAGCTCCCGCCAGGCGTCCAGTGTGTCGGTCACGTTCGGAATCGACTCGGGGATCATCAATCCGCCGTCGTCGGCAAGGCCCATCAGGACGGCGTCCTGAAACGCGATGGGTTTCACCTGTCCGCGTGTGGAAATGTAGTTCATAGTCTGCTCGCTTCGTGGCACCTTCAAGCAATTCTGCCCTCAGGGCCAAGTATTGCTTGTGGGTGCATTTTTGCCAGCCGTTGCCTTTCTCAAGAGCACCCACAATCGTCGAAGCGACGATTGAAGGTGCCACGGCCGTTCACATTCGATTCATATTCCGATCCTGACGCCGTTGTTTTTCCGTCGCGTCCTGGAGGATGCGTTTTTCGCGCGAGGAGAGGCTTTGGATTCCTTCGCGTCGGATTTTATCGAGAATGCGGTCCACCTCGGCCCGGTCCTGCTGCTCGCGGCGTATTTTGCGTTCCCATGCGCCGTTGTTAATCTTCCGCCGCGCCCCGGCGCGCGCGTCGCGCAGCCGCGGGCCCAGCCAAACCCACAACCCGCCGGCGACCATCCCGCCGAAATGCGCGGCGTGGGCAATTCCTCCGCCTTCACCGGTCATCATGCTCAAAAAGGCGATGATGAAAAACAGCACCGCGGCGAAACGAATCGGCACGGGAAAGAACATGAGAATCAAACGGATCTGCGGAAAGAGGATCGCGCACGCGGCGATCACGGCATACACGCCGCCCGAAGCGCCGACTAAAGGATCGTACGGGGATTGATGAAACACGAACGTCAACGCCACGTGCGTCAGGCCGGAGATGACGCCGCAGGTGAGATAAAACACCAGGAATCGTTTGGCGCCCCAGGTGCGTTCCAGGTACATGCCCAGGAAATACAATCCCAGCATATTAAACAGAATATGAAACACGCCGCCGTGAAGGAACTGGAACGTGATATACCGCCACGCCTGCCACCAGACAGCCGGAACCACCGCCGCCAGCGAGAAAACGTCTTGCGGTCCGAACGCGTACTCCAGAACGAATATCACGAAATTGGCGATCAGCAATCCCATGACCGCCGGGGTCGGTTTGGGTAAACCGATTCCCATACCACCACCGTGGCGAATTCCGCTGCCGTAATAGCCTTCCGATCCGCCCTGCGGATCCCCTCGCCAATATGGCCGATTGCCTAAACTCATGGTGTTTCTCTGTCATCTCCTAAGGAGCCCCAAGGGCCTGAGCGGAGCAACGCGGAGTCGAAGGACCCTCCGCTCAGCTACCCGTGAGGTCCTTCGACTCCGCTGCGCTTCGCTCAGGATGACATTCGTTACGTTTGTGTTTTCATCCAATACATACTCAGCGTCGCCAGCGTCTTGCCGTCGGTGATTTCGTTGTCGGCCGCCATGCGCCGTACCTGTGTATCGGATCGAATCTCAACGGAAATATCCTCATATCCTTCGAGATTCTGCTCGCCCTTCGTCAGGTCCGTCGCCAGGAACGCGTGAATGATCTCGTCATTGTAGCCGGGACAGGAATAAAACTGTCCCAGCTTCTCGATCCGCCCGGCGGTGTATCCGCTTTCTTCCGTCAGTTCGCGAACGGCGCAGGCTTCGGGTTCCTCCCCGTCTTCCAGCGTGCCGCAGGGCAGTTCCCACAGATACCCCGCCGCGGCGTAGCGATAATTGCGGATCATCACAATCGACCCGTCCTCCAGCACCGGCAGGACCAGCGCCGCGCCGGGATGCTTCACCAGGTCGCGGTCGATTTCCCTGCCGTCCGGCAACTGAAGGCGAAGCCGCCGCACCTCAAACAGGTAACTGCGATGCACCAACGTGTTGTTCAGTATCTTCCGCGACATGATGCAAAAATAAGAGAACGCGAATAAGACGAATAAGAACGAAAAAGACGAATTTTTTAATTTTACTGTGTAATTTCATTTTCGTTCTTTACTCCTTAGCGGAGCCAATAACTTATGCCGTTTGTAATGATAAAATCTTGCAA
>JAFGJE010000144.1 GCA_016929245.1 Phycisphaerae bacterium | reverse complement strand
TTGCTCCTAAAAAGAGTAACCAACAACTACTGCAAGTCACTGTAAACAAAAGAATAACCGAGCGCCAGAAAAAATTCTCACACACTATGTCATCCTGAGCGGAGCGAGTCTTCGAGCGGAGTCGAAGGACCTTACGGGTTCGATAGCGTAAGATCCTTCGACTCCGCTCAGGTCCTTGGGGCTCCTTAGGAGATGACAATTGTATTTCAGACAGGAATCTTCATCCGCTTCTGTTTCCCCGGTTGTAATCGGATCATGGGCGAGAACACCGTCTCCCCGGCGTTCTTCAGAATGAATCGTTTGAGTTTCACTTCACCGTGCAACACCGTCAGTTCGACGTCGCAGGCGTTTCGGATTTTGCGGATTCGACACGTGCCCCAGGCGTACCCGTTCGACCAGAAATGCTCCCCTTCCCGGGCGGCGAATTCCATGGATTTCTCGACGGCGGAATACTGAAATCCCGGTATCGCGACGACGGCCGCCCAACTGGCCATCGCGCGGGCGTAATGATGGCCGCACTCCGGTTCGTTGAACGGATTGCGCTTCTTACCGTCGTGGCGGTCGCGAACGTCGGCGAACACCCGCACGCCCTGGGTTTCCATGCCTTCCTGGATCATGCCCGTCGCGGCGACGTATTCGATACCCGTCCAGACTTCGGAAAAATACGGCGTCGGCCTGGCGGGTTTTCTAGCCGGATCGGGATAGGCCGCCAGAAGCAACCCGCGCTCCTTGCCCAGTGCATAGGTGCGCATACAATTGAAATGATCGCTCAAATCGTCGCGGTGATTGTACTTTAAAATGCTTCGCAGCGTTTCGCGAACCTTTCGTTTGTCGTGCAGATACCCAAGTCCGCAGATGTGGGCCATGGTTTGTCCGAGAAGCTGGTCGGCGGCGCATCCGCTACCGAGTTGAAAATCGGGATCCTTCAAATTCTCCGCGCCATACTCATGGCGCATGTATTTAGCGATGTTCTTTTCCCGCATGGGTTGAACGTGGTGCTCGTAGTATTCACCGTTGAAGAGATTCTCGTCCATCCAGCGGCTGCCTTTGGCGAACAGCGCCCTGCAGGCGTCCGCGAAGTCGGTTTCACCGAGATACCGCGCCATTTCCTCCGCCGCACGCAGCGCGCCGAGATACAGACTGGTCATCAGGGGATTCGGGCCGTAGTATTCCACGTCCATCGTGTTGTGCTGGCAGCCTTCCATCACGCCGTCGCGGTCGGCGTCCCATCCGCCGGGAATCCAGCAGAATTCCAGCGCCTTGCGCACCGACGGCCAGAGGCGCTTCAACGTCTTGTCGTCGCCGGAGAACTGCCAGTCGCGGTACATCTTCATGATGCAGCCCATCTGCCCGTCGGCGGCTGTGTTGGGATATTCCTTCGCGCGATCCAACGGTAAATTCGTGCGGAAACTCATTTTTCCGTTCTTGTCCGTCGCGTGGGCGAATTCCACGTCGCGCATCGTCATCGCCAGCTCGCCGAACAGGAAGGCCGTCGCCTGTTCGTAATTCCACACGTGCGTGCAACTGCCCAGGCAACTTCCCCTGTCGTCGTTGCACCCCTCCCAGCCGAAGAACGTGCCGTCCGGCGTGCGGAAACACGTCTGCGTTCGCAACGTGGAGACGTTCGACAGCGCCGCATCCTTCACCGCCGTCGGCAAGTCCGACTCGCAAAACGCGCGAACGAATGACAGCGAATCCCGCTCGAGCGATTTAAGGTCGCGGGCGGTTTTCTCGGCTACGTCCCACGCGTCGCGGTATTGGGTGCAGTAGTAGTTTCCGATGATGTCCTTCGGATTCGGCACGAAATCACCGCGACACTTTTTCGCCTTGTACTTCGGCGCCCACGTCAGGCGGTTGGGGAATCGCCACGTCAGAAGGAAGGTGATTTCCTTCGTTCCTTTCGGGGGAATCGTCGCGGAAACGGACAAAAAGCCCCTGCTGCACAGGACGGCCCGGTGGTGCTCGCGGAGTTGTCCGTCGCGGGAGAAATCGTCCCAGAAGGACAGGAGTTCGTTTCCCTGGGCCCAATTCCTGCCGTACCCGTCGTGGGTACGACACGTGATTCCGCTTCGCGCGGTGGTCGTCAACGCGAGCGTGCCCCACGTCAGATGCGTTTCGGGGACGCCGAGGGAATCCATGTACATTCCGGAAACGGTTTTCCCCCGGCGGAAGCGGCACCGATTTTTTTGATCGGTGTCCTTCCCGATGGGATTGGCGAGGAATCCGCAGACGCTTGCTTTAAGTCGCCGGTTCGTTCGGTTGGTCAGAACGTAGCGCAGGATCACCGCCGGGATTCCGCTGCGATCCGCGTCAGCGGGGATCAGCGGATTGAACGCCTCCAGCCGCACCTCCACCGGAACGGCCCGGTCGCGCAGGAGCACCTGCCCGAACGGATACGCCGCCGCGAAGGAACACTCCTCAAACCGCGGCAGGCCGTGATTGGCGGCGGCGGATCCGCCGGCGGATCCCGCGTATTCCTCGACGGGCAGGGCGCCTTCCAGGCAGCGCGTGACGGCCGGTCCGTCGGCGGGTTTGGCGTACAGCGCGAAAAACGGTTTCAAACCGCGGCCGTTGATAAACGACGTCAGGAATTGCCCCTTCGCGGGGGTGTTCATGATCTCCCAGTCCTGCAACTGACCTCTGCCGCCCAGGCTGACCGTGCCCGTTCCGATTCCGCCCAACGGTAAGGCGACGCGGGACAGATGTTCCTGGTCATACGTTTTCAAAATCGGCCAATCGGGATTCCAACCTTTCATCGTGGTTCTCCTGTAAACAAGGTTGTTTGTAGTTTGACAGGAAACACAAAATAGTCAATTGGCGGAATGTTCTTTTTGTGGTATATTTGTAACATGGCAAAAATCCCCATCCTGCACATTCCACTGACAACTCCGCCGCGGGTGCACACGATCTCGCTGTTTCATATGCCCCAGCCGCATTCGTTTGAATGCCTCTCCACGAAACGTTGGGGATTTGACATCTGGGATTGTCAAGGCCGAATTGAATTCCTCGACCATAACTTCGCCGTCGAAGTATATCCAGGCCAATCCTTCATCACCCCCCCCGGATCGCACGTGCTTGGCGATTTCCCCGCGGGCAGGCGATCCTGGTTCGCCGGTTTTTATACAGCCGCCCCGACCGACGCCGACGAAACCATCGCCGTGCAACTGGACCTGCACGAACACCAAACCGCCCTCGCCGAAGCCATGCGTCGCGCGGAACACTGCTGGGCCGTCCATTCTCCCCGCGCGACGCAACTGCTCTGGGGCGTGCTGCTGGACCTGGCGGCTCTGTCGCGTCGTCCCGCTTCGCCCGCGCCGCATCCCGTGATCGCCGAGGCGATGGAGTGGATCGAGCAGCATCTGTCCGAACCGTTTTCCGTGACGGAACTGGCGAAGGGAATTCACGTCGGCAGAACCGTGCTGTCCAGGCTGTTCCGACAACACCTGCACCAGTCGGTGGTGGAGTATCTTCGCGCCCTGCGCGTCCGCCGTGCCGAGGCGATGCTCACACAAACCGATCTGCCGATCAAGGAAATCGCCGCCCGCGTGGGCCTGAGCGATCCGCAACATTTCAACAAAACCGTCCGCCGTCAGCGAGGACAAAGCCCCACCGAAATCCGCCGCCGACACGGGGAGTGAAGAAATTCGTCCACGAATTACACGAATTTCACGAAAAGAAACCGGGTGGCATGCCCTCACCCCTTCTTAGGGGGGTGGGCATGGATTAACCCGAAAAGACATGCTCATCCGCTTCGCGTAAGAGCATGCCACCCAATCTCACGACGAGAGGGTCATGTTGTTTCGGTGGATCGCTTCGTCGTAGGGTTTGTCGCCCAGAATTTTGGCGATCTGGGAAGTCTTCAGACCCCGGATGGATGTCAGTTGTTCCGCGGAGTAATTGGTCAAACCTCGCGCGATTTCCGCGCCCTTTTCGTCCAGCACCGCCACGGTCGCGCCTTTGTCAAAGTTTCCGCGCACCAGGCGGATGCCGGAAGGCAGCAGACTTTTTCCTCGCTTCGTCAGCGCCGTGACGGCACCGGCGTCGACGATAATCTGCCCCGCCGTCCGGGCGGTCTGCCCGATCCAGCGTCGCCGGCTGGAGAGCTTGCGCTTCGCGGGCACGAACACCGTACCGACGTTTTCACCGGCGAGGATTTTTTTCAGAACGTTCGGAGTGCGGGCGTTGGCGATAACGACGGCTTCGCCTGCCTTTGTCACCAGGCCGGCGGCTTCGAGCTTGCTGCCCATACCGCCGCTACCGAGACGACTTTTCGATCCCGTGGCAAGAGACAGCGTCCCGGCGTCCACCTGCTCGATCACGTCCCGCACCTTCCCGTCGTCAAGGACGCCGTCAATGGTGCTCAGCAAAATCAGCACGTCGGCGGCCTGCAGGTTCGTCACGTGGGCGGCGATGATGTCGTTGTCGCCGAAACGAAGTTCGTCGACCGCGACGGCGTCGTTTTCGTTCAGGATCGGCAGGGCGCCCAGTTCGTGCAGGGCGCGGAGGGTGTTGCGGATGTTCAGGTAGCGCGTGCGATTCTCGAAGTCGCCGCGCGTCACGAGCACCTGCGCGACGCGGAGCCTTCGCTTCACCAGCGCGTCGTGAAACGCGCGCATGAGTTGTCCCTGTCCGACGGCGGCGACGGCTTGCAGCATCGGCAGAGTCCTGGGACGCTCCGGAAGGTCCAGTTCGCCGATCCCCGCGCCGATCGCGCCGCTGGCGACCAGCGTGACCGACACACCCGCCGCCGTCACGTCGGCGATCTGCCCCGCGAGGCTGCGCACCGCCTTGGGATCCAGCCGCCCCTTCTCGTCGGTGATCGCGCTGGTGCCGATCTTCACGACAATCCGCCGGGCGCGCGTCAGAATCGTTTGTCGTACTGTTGTTCCGGGCATGGGTCACCTGATTCGTCCACGAATTACACGAATTGCACGAAAAGAAAAAAACATTACATCATGATTTTGCCACCCCTAAGGGGTAAACTACGGACACAAAGGTCACAAAGAGGAAAAATCAAAACTCTCTTTTTCTTCCCTTTGAGTTCTTTGTGCACTTTGTGGCTTCTTACTCTTATTTGTTATTCTTTTTTTGTGAAATTCGTGGACGTTTTTATGTTGTTTGTACTTTTTCCTGCAGTTTTTCCGTCGCCACGTCGCCGGGGACGATGGCGGGTTCTCTACCGATCACGTGGCAGAGCAGTTCCACGTTGCGCCGCGTGGCGCCCTGCTGACTTTGAACGTATTTCTGCACGTCCCGCCCCGCCTGCTTCGCGGCGGCGGGATCGGCCAGCCAGGCGCTTACCTGCCGTTGCAGGTCGGCCGGGGTGTTCACGCATACCGCGCCGTGTCGCGTCAATCCTTCCGCCTGCGGGAAATTGAACGTATACGGGCCGAAACAGGTCGGTTTGCCCAACGCAGCCGCTTCGATCATGTCCGAACCGCCCATCGGCACGAGCGATCTGCCGACGAAGACCACGCTCGCCAGCGCGTAAAACGTCCGCAACTCGCCCATCGTGTCGCCTAAAATTACATCGTTGGATTCCAACAAACCCGGCTGGCCGTCCGGTCGTCGCGAGCGTCGAACGCATCCGCAACCCGCCGATTCGATCAGCCGCGACACTTCATCAAACCGTTCAGGTTTGCGGGGGACAATCGCCAGCCGCGGCGTCGGATGCGCCTCCCGCAACGTTTTATACACATCGAGAAGAAGAGTTTCCTCGCCGGGTCCCGTCCCACCGGCCACCAGCAGCGGTTCGTCGCCCAGACCGAGCGCGGATTTCAACGCCGCCTGGTTCGGCAGGGAATCAGCCACTTCCACCGAGTCGAACTTCATCATGCCCGTCAAGTGCACCTTGCTTCGCTCCATGCCCAGTTCGACGAAGCGCTCGGCGTAGGATTCGTCCTGCACGCCGATGGCGGTCAGGCGGTTGAACAGCCGCGCCGCCAGGGGACCGAGTTTTTTGTATCGCGGGTATCCCTTGTTGGGACTCATCCTGCCGTTGACGACGACGACGGGAATCTCCCGCTTGTTGCAGGCCGCCAGGAAATTCGGCCAGGCTTCGCCTTCCATGAGCACCACGAGGTTCGGGCGTACACGCCCCAACGCCCGCGCGACGGACCAGGTGAAATCCATGGGCCAGCGGAATACTTCGTGCCCGGGCGCGAAATGTTTCCGGGCGGCCGCCATCCCCGTTTCGGTGGTCGAGGAAACCACCACGCGGAAATCGGGCAGCTGCACGTGCAGTTCGTCCACCAGGCCTCGCGCGGCGTTGATCTCGCCGAGACTCACGCCGTGAATCCACAACGTCGGCTGAATCCCGTAACATTTCGGGACGGCCCCCATCCGCTGGGACCAGTCGGCGCGATACCGCCCGTGGCGGATCATGCGATACACCCAGATCGGACTGGTCAGAACCAGCGCCAGGAAATACGCGATGTCGAATACAAATCCCATAGGCCGACAGTATGACCGTTTCCCCAAAAAAACACAAGGCGGTTGCTTCCGTGGAAGCAACCGCCGAAGGCACTTGTGTTATGGAGTTAATGGAAAATGGAAAATGGAGTTTTGTTCTATCGTCTATTTCCGCCACCGACGAAGCAGCAGTCCGGCGCTGCCGGCCGTCAGCAGAACGATTGTCGTCGGTTCGGGGAAACAGATAGTGTCAATCGCGAGCTCGTCGATCAGGATATTCCCGGAGACGGTAATCTTCTCTTCGTAGGGATTGGGCTCTACCTCAAGCAGATAGGTCGAAAAATGCCAATATACTCCGGCGCCGGGTTCTCCCGTGAGACCCAAGAGCAAATCCGAAGCCGGGTCTACCGTGTAGTAAACACCGTCGATCTCAACGGTCACACACGGCGTTTCTTCCTCTTCTCCGGGATCGGCGGGTTCGTCAGCCGCCCAGATAAACTGAATCAGAATATCCTTATACGGATTGTCTGTTTCATAGTTCGGAATGTCGGCGATCACCGAACCGGACAGGGGAACAACACCGAAATGACCACCCCATTCGTCAAACCAGATGTCGTTATTCACGCCATACTGAGAAGCGAGCACCAGGGCGGAAGGCGTTCCGTTGGGATTGTGATAGTAGTCCGGCAGAACGGTGGACATACTGCTTACCAACGGCGTTCCAAACGTCCACCACTGGAACGTGGTTCCTTCCGTGAATCGTTCCCATGCGGGATCAACGAAAGGGGACGTCGGTGTCGGGGGAATATAGATGGCGGCAAGCGACATCTGCCCGGTAAGCAAGACTAAAGCAGTAACAGCAAATAAGCGTTTCATGGTTAAAATCCTTCCTTTTTCCTCCCTCCCGCCGTGCGGCTGCGGCTCATTGTACGGAGGAAATTTCTTAACTACCTCGTTTACTACAGCTTTGATAAATCCCTGTTTTCAGGAACAAGGCTCAGGCTCAAAATCCATTCCGTCCTTCACGGACCATGGACACGGGACTTATTTGCGGAATCGTCGAAGCAACAGGCCCACGCCTCCGACGAACAGCAAACCCAGGGTCGTCGGTTCGGGCACCTCCTGTTCCGTGCAGATCGTGTCGACGACCAGTTCATCGACCATGATCGAACCGCCGATCATGATCGTTTCTTCCGTGGGATTGGGCGTAACTTTGTACAGGTACGTCGTGTGATACCAATACTCCCCCGCCAGGGGAACGCCCGTGGGCAGGGGATTATTCGTGACCGGATCCAGCAGTTCCACGGTGGTTTCGGACACCTTCTCCACCAAACCGGTAGCCATCACGGAGACACACGGTTCGGCGTCGGGGTGTTTCACTTCCCCCGCCCAGGTCAACTGGATCTGAATCCACTTTTTATAGGGATCCTCATCATTGTCACTGTTGGGGATATCGGCGAGGATCACACCCGAAAGAGGCCAAACGCCGTGACGCTCCCCGGCGCCGACGCCCCAATACTCCTGCCACGACCCGACGGGATACACCTGGATCGTCGGCTGCCCGAAAGCAAAGTCCGCAAAATCGGGGAGAACGTTTTGCGAAGCACCCGTGGAAAATTCCCATTGCTGGAACGAGGTTCCCGGCGAATAACGATCCCACAAGGTCGGGGGAAATAAATCTTCCGCCACAGCCGGCGATAACACGCCTCCAAGCATCAGCAGAACAAGCAAAGCAGATAAGCGCCTCATAATACTCCGTCCTTTCATCTCTCCTGCCAACATGTAATAGGCTCCGTTGGCTTGTGCGGGAAAGAAATCCTCTACGACGTCCTTCCCAAACTGGATACAGGCTCTAGGCTCAAAATCCTCAAAACACAATCGGTTCGCGGATTTGCTAAGGACGAATGAATGAGCCGAATGAAATGGGGCGTTCCTCAAACAAGCGGAGCTTACAACAAGCAAAGCTCAAAGCGAAGCGGAGCCCAAAGCAAATTGGTTCTCAAGCAAATTCGTTCTCAAGCAAAAACGCAAGCGATTCCCAAGGCAGTTTGTTAAGCAAAAAAGCAAGCTAAGCAAAAAGCGCCCGAAGGCGAAGCATAGGATATGGGGAAAAAGGGGAAATGCAAGCCGCTAATTGTACTGTCAGCATTTTTAGGGACAGCCGGAATTGCATCCCGCCCGAAATTCCCGGAAGATGTGAACGATCAGTTCGCAACGATCCCCCACGGACAATTTCTCAAACATGCGGTCAAGATAAGTCCTTAATGTGTGATGGCTTATATCCATCCTGGCCGATATCTGCTTATCCGACAATCCCAGCATCAACAGGCTGGCTACCTGCGATTGGCGAGGAGACAGGCAGAGTTTCTCGCTCAGTTCGTTCCATTCCGAACGAGAAAAAATTGTTTGTTCCTCCGGTTCTTCCATCCCCAGAACGATGGGTTCTTTGGAAGAATCCGTCTTAATGGAACTCACCGGATTGTGACAGCCGCGACTCACGCATATACCCCATACAAAGGAAATTCGTTCCCTATGGTTCTCGAAACAACTCCTGCAAAGAGGAAAAAGCAGCCTCGACACACTCATTCCACGTCACATTTCATCACGCGGAAACGCGAAGCTCCGATTCCATAAGATTTCAGGCGGCGATTGGGGATGATTCTACTCTAAAACATTGCGTTTGCCAAGGTTAAATTGTCAGCAAAATGCACAAAAACAAAAATCCCAACCCCCAAGCCGACACCCATCCCGACTCAGGAAAGACCGTGTACATGGCCGATAATACGCCCCACGATCCTACCGCAGGATATCCTTCAAGGATTCTCCATTTCGGTGCATTGTTTCACGTAGCCGATGCCGCGTTCCACCTTGCCCATGTGGCGAGGCGTATACGGCTTGCTTGGTAGGATCACCGTGCCGTAAGCCAAGTGTCCGCTATCCCGTTTAGCCCTCAGTCTCTTTACTCGTCGAGGGTCGCGGCATAGGCACTTGGATGATGTCCTTATCGCGAACGATGATGTTCATTCGCGGGTCGCCAGTCCGCAGCTTGGTCAGGTCGATCGTAATAACCCTTGGCAATGAAGACAGCTTACTGCCTTCCGGACCTGCCGGACTTTCTTTTGCCTTGATAAGACTGGAGCGAATCACGTATATATAGCGAATATTCGCTTGTGTAATTCCACCGGCCTTCGCAATCGCCTCCAGCAAGCGCATATTAGGACGAGTCACGTGGAAGGAACCAGGCTTGGCCACCGCTCCCATAGCGGAGAATGTCCTCGGGTGCTTGGTGATCGTTACCGAAACATTCGCGTTGGCGTTTATATTGGCGGCGTCATAGGCCTTGACGATCGCTTCGATGGCCTGCTCTTTCGTCATGCCTTCCACATTCAATTTTGCTTCCAGCAATGGCAGGTAGATGCCCCCGTTTCTTGAAACCTCCCTGGATATTTTCGTCAGGGACCTGTTTGAAGGCCGCAAGCTGATTGAGATGTCCAGTATGTCGGACGGGCCGATCCTGTAATCTTCGGGCGAGTAGATCGCATCGTCATCTCTGGGAAACTCAGCGTTGGGAGTGAGTTCCTGGCTAGGATCGATATCACCGGTGGGTCGAACTAATGGGGCAACTGACAATTGGGCAGGTGATTTGCAAGTAGGCACTTGAATCTGGCCGTTTTTTTCTACATCTGCGCTCAGCACCATCGTGGCCGGGACAACAACGGTGCCCAAAATCGCGACGGCAATGATTGTCTCGCAAGTAGACCACTTATGGAACTTCTCATTAGGCTTCGTCATGGTTTGGATCCTTTCCTTCTGATGCTTTTTTTGCGATGAGTTTGTTGTAAGAAAAAAATATATAACATTCATAGAGGATTGCCTACCCTACGTGCGAAAGTATCGGCATAACAGCGTATCTGACTAAAGAATTTCTTCGTAAGAATTCACCCATGTGCAGCATGGCCTTTTGCCAGTGTCCGTTCTTCGTAGGGCAGGACATCGCAAAGCGGAAGTAATGATCACTAAGGGGCTGTCGGCCCAAGAGGCGGCTCGTAAGATTCGCGTCAGCGAGTAGACGTACTATCGCTAGAGGAGGGGCTCTGTTCGCATCCCACCGTATCCGGCGCGTCGTCTGAAGGAACTGGAGAAGGAGAACGCGCGGCTGAAGAAGCTGGTTGCGGACCAGGCGTTGGATATCTAAGCTGCCTGCCGTAAAGTTTGAAGATCCTGAAGTTGGAGCCGTAACGGGTGCTTCTTGTTTCGGTTGATGGCTCGAACGGCTCGCATGATAGCCTTCTCCAGATTCTCTCAACTGTCTCAAAGTAGTAGTTGTGAATGGCTGAGCGCTTCAGGTGACCCCAGAAGCGTTCGATCAGATTCAGGTTCGGAAAATATGTGGCGTTCCAGATGACCGTCAGGCGGTCTCGATGGTCGTCCATGTACTTCCGCACGGCCTTGGTGTGGTGAATGGAGCAGTTGTCCAGAAACAGATACACATGCTCACGATCGGCGTAGACATCCTCCAGCAGCCACCGCAGGAACTCCAGGAACTCGCCGCTGCGCTTCTTGGCCGTGATCATCGCAGAGACCTCGCCCGTCATGGCGTCCAGCGCGCCGAAGACCGGCACGCGGCGGTTCTGCCCGGCCGACGGGACAATCACACGCCTGCCGCGCGCCGACCAGCACCGGCTCAGGCCGGGGTTGAGGTGGAACTCGGCCTCGTCACAGTAGAGAAACGCCAGACGACCTCCACTGGCTCTTGTTTTTTAACGCGCGGGCCTTGTCCCGCTTGGCCCGGGCGACTTCCTTGGGATACTGGCGGTGCTTGAGGTCCAGCTTGGGACAGCCGTAACGGTAACCGCGTTGGCTTCGGTGACGGCGGCTTATTATGTCATTATCTTTTGGACAATCCTATACTCATGGTCTTGAAACAAAAAAACTTTCTTGTTTTGACCGTTCTATTTGTAGGGGCGTTGTCTCTCCTGTCCCAGCTAGCCTCGTCCAACAGTGCCTCTCGCCCAGTATCTCAAGGGCCTCATGCTTATGCGGGGCTTCCGAAAACCGACAAACCCCTGACCATTCTGCATAATATCGGATACGTAGCGGGATATTGTGAAACGCTAAAGAATCCGGCCTGGGTTGTTTACTGTGTTGCAGCCGCCAAGAAACCTGTTACGCACAAGAGACCCCCTCGGTTCAAGGTAGACATAAGAACCAAGGCCAAGGTGAGGCACGAGGATTATTCCAGGTCGGGATATGATCGCGGACACATGGCTCCCAACTACGCGATTGATACTCGATACGGGCGAGAGGCCCAGTTGGAAACCTTTTTAATGAGCAATGTTTGCCCGCAGAAGCCCAACGTGAATCAAGGTGTTTGGCGCGAATTGGAAATGCTGATTGCGAAAGACTACACCAACCGGTACGGCGAAGTTTGGGTCATCATCGGGCCTATTTTCGACCAGGGGAAAAAGACAATTGGGGACGGCGTGAGTGTTCCGTGTCGCTTTTTCATGATTCTCGCGACAGAAACGAAGGATGGGGTGAGGGTTCTGGCGTTCATCATCCCCCAATCAGCCCCGCAAAAAGCCAACCCGGAACGATATCTAACATCAGTAAATGAAATCGAAAAACTGACCGGACTGGATGTACTCCACGAATTGCCGGACGAATTGGAGGAAGAGATAGAATCCGGCAAGGCTGCAAAGCTCTGGGGAGTTCCGAATCAGCTGCCCGTCGATGAAGGGGATAAAGCCCAGTCGCAGGCTGCCTCTTCCGGCGATTTTGACAGCTCTCCAGCAGAGCAAACAGCGCCCCCAAGCCGCTGCTTCACCCACCGACGGGCATCTTTGCTCTTAACTGCGACGGCCAGGGCTTTTGCCGTGAGAACCCATCTCTCCGCCTCGTCGTATTGCCATATAAAACAAAGAGTTACACGCACAACAAGCCGGAAGCCTTGTGGTGCGTGGTTAGAGCCAGTGATCACGGGCACGGGAAAGACCGTGTACCTAGCCGATATTACGCCCCACGATCCTACCGCCTTTTCCGGGCTGTTACATCCGTTCTCCAAATGTTCCGTATGTCTATAATCCAACAATGCTGGTTTTGAATTTATCTTCCATCTTATTTCTTGCTGATTTCCACAATTCCATTTTTGCTGATCGTGATCGCATAATTCAATTTTGCGATTCTTTCGCGCCAGTCGCCTTGGGGATCAGGAAACGGCATCTCAGGCCAGCCGAGGTAATTTCCGATCATACCCAGCGCCCATATCGCTCCCTGCGTGCCGTTGATATTGCTTCGAGGCGTGTCCGAATTGCCGCAGATCACGGCCCCGTTCCAATGCAAAAATCTCCTGCCGGATCTCTGCGACGCGAATGCCCCGTCCGGTTGCTGATAGTCCCGCAAATATTCCGCGATGGACGCGAGCGTTTTCAGAAGCTCCTCTCGGCGGTAGTCGCTCTGTTCGAGGCAGGCTATGCACATTTCCGCGACATTCCGCGGGAAACACATATCCTCGTCGTTCCCCTCCGGATAGAATCCGCCGTCTGCATGATGCCGGATGCATGAGTCGGCCAGTTTATCCATGTACGGCAGATCGATGCCCATGAAAAATTTGAAGCGTCCAATGATTTTCAACGCGCCGGAGATCTGCTGATACAACGGCAGCTCGGAGCGGCCCCACATGCCCGTATCCGGGTTCTGATGCGAAAGGATGATCTCGATCCCCTGTTTCAACGCGGAAATGTATTCTTCCCTGCCCTCGTTCACAAGGTTGAAAATTTCACGGGCTTTTCCACCGGCATGTGAGCCGGCGCCCCAGGGATTGTCCCAGTCGGCGGTTCGCATGAACGTAACGAACTCATCCGCGTCGGGTACACCGTGCCCGCCCGACTCCGCGTATGGATACAGCGGCGTCGCGCGGTAATGCTCCCAGAGCATGTCAATCGTGTACTTGGTTACGGCGCGGCGAAAGGCTTCGAGCGCGGCAGGGTTTGTTTTATCGGCAAACCGCGAATCAAGATTTGGATCGATGAAAAATCCCGTATCCGGCTGCTGACAGGACTGAATGAATTCCAAATTCGACTTCGCCTGCCCCGCCGAATAACCCGGCAGGGCTGAAATATCGTCAACGTTGCGCAGGAGTTTTTCAAAGCGCATCGCGACATGACTGGCCGGCAGTGCATAGTCCATTTCGGCATCGCGGCAGTCTTTGTAAAATCCCCAGCGTGAGGCGTTCATATCATCGAGCCAACCGAGGATGCTGCCCGGAAGGGTGTGTATCCAGCGAATGATTTCTTCAGTCATTGTTCCGCGTTTCTTTTTCCAGGAATTCCATCATCGCCCGGCGATACTTGTCCGCCAGCGTCGTGTCTTCCCGATTGGAAATAACATCATTCGTCGCGGTTTTGATGAGCTTGGCGGCCACGGCGGAATTCGATGATTTCGATTTCGCCACCGCTTCAAGCTTCTTGAGGAGCATGTAATCCTGTATGCCCGACCACCACGCTTCCCAGCGACGCGACGTCACCGGCGGTGTGCCATACACGATGTTCCAGGGATAATAGACCGCGCCGACCCTGTCGCCCATATACTTCCAGAATACGCATCCGTCGAGGTTGTGGTGATACGTGTCCCAAAACGGCAGGCGGAAACATTCATACGGCGGGAATCCGCGTTGCAGGTAACCGGGTTCATACGTCCACACCTTGCCGTGCTTCTTCATGAATTCAAGTCGGCCGTCCTCGGCCATCGCCGTCAGGTCGCGGCGTACCGGACACCATACATCGACGTACGGCGCTACCCGCCGATAGACATCCATCGGTGCGCTCAAATCGGCAAATATCTTCAGCCGCGAATCCCACTGACGCAAAAATTTGCCCACACGCACAAAATTCTTACCCATATACTCATCGAAAGGATACTGCAATATCCGGTCGCGCGGGATACCCCGCGACGCGAGATATTCGGTGATTCCCAGAACGAACGTTTTGTACGCCCTTTGCCACGCGGCCGACATGAACGCGAGGTTCGCGCCCGGCTTGGCGCCCGGAAATTTGCATTGCAGGCCGTCGAGGTTCTTCTCGCCCTGATCCCACTCGATCAGAATATATCCGCCGGTTTTCTTGAGATATTCCACATGAAGGGCCAGGTGCGAGAAGTCCATCTCGCCGACAAGCTCACCGGCGGAATCGAATTCATATTTGACCTCACGATACGGTTGAACTCTGAAACTATTGGTTCCGTGAGCGATTTCGTCATCCCAGTATGGTTTGAGTTTTTCCGGGCCACCCCACCACGAATTATAAAATCCCCACCAGTTGTACGTCACAATATCCGGCGAGGCGGGCAGCGTGACGTCATTGACGCGGATCGTCACGGGGATGGGGGTCATTTCGAGATTGGCCTGGTTTTCGAACTGGATCGTCGCTTGATATTCTCCGGCGGGGATATCCGGAGATATCCGCGCCATCAGCCAGAGCATCTCCGTGCGGCCGGGGGGCAGGGTCATGCTGCCAATCTGATTGATCTCCGGTAAAGCATCCATCGCCAGTGCGCTTCCGATTCTCATGCCGGTGCGCGTGAGGCGAAGGATTTGTATCGCCTTCGTCTCGATCAGCGGATTCCCGGCGGGCATGTGCAGCGAAACGACGAGTTCGGCCGTGTTTTTCGCGTCCGGTTCATTCCGCAACAATACAGGCACATAGGCCGTGCCGCCACGCGGGGCTTCCATACGCAGGGCGTCGCATTTTTGGGGTGTTTCTTTTTCGATCTGTTCCGGCATGAGATACGGCGACGACGCCCGCCACACGCTCAATTTGCCGGCAGTCTGCGCCATTGCCTCGACGTTGCCGACGACCGGCTTGAATGCCCCTTCCGGCGCAAGAGCAAGTTTGTCCACATGCATCCATTCCCAGGCGGAAGAAAGCGAGATCGTCACCTCACCCTTGTCGAGATTCAGCGGTTCGGATTGAAACCAGACGAAATTCTCGCCGTCACCGTGATACGCGAGAGTTTCCCGCAATGCCGTCGTTTCAATTGGACGTTTATCGAGTTTTATCCGGAGATTTCCCGGCTTGGTGGAAATGTATTTATCCTGATGCCATCCGCTTCGACAGCGTACCCAAAGATAGTAGGTTCCGGGTTTGTCGATTGCCGGCTGCCAGAGGAGATCCCGCATCATCGGCAGAACCACCTTTCCCCCGGAGGCGTTTTCGTAATCGGTGACCTTCATCTTGTCGGTCGCAAGACTCTCCGCCTCCACGGCAAGGGAATTCTCCGGCGGTGCGGAAACCGCCGACGCCGCACACGACGTTACGATCAAAGCCGTCCAGATTATCGTTTTGCTTGCCATGGTTATTGGGATCAGTCGGCATACGCGGGGTATGAAAGATTCAGGCCATTCGGTTCCACGGGATGCCACCCCATCCATTCCGCGTCACAGTCTCCATAAAACGGTAAATTTCCCCAGGGCATCCTGCCTGTACAAACCACATCGGAATGGCCATCCATATACACTGCTGTTATTGGGTTCCCCTTGGGAGTATTGTCGGAATCGTAATCACAGTGTCTACCGATTCGATCACAGGCAACCAGAGCCATGGAAGGATTATGAATCGTATCCTGTAAGAACCCGCGAATGAGTCCTTCAAGCCCAACTCCGTAAGATGCACTTACAGGGGTCCACCATTTTGTAATCCCGTTACGTGTTGAGTGATATTCTCTACCATATCTACCATTATAATTCACAGAATATCCATGCTTCGTAAACCAGGAATCCCTGGAATCGTCCAGTGCGGGACACATAAACGGATTAGACCCTTTCGGTGGTATCGTTGGTGTATAACCGCCCCAAAAACCAATGGCAAGTGTTCCAACGCATACCCAGTCCCTTCATCCGGCGGGTACCGTCTGCCTTGCTGGATGAAAAGCACTCAGCCGGGCAATTCCAGGACTTCCGCGTCAAAATTCCATTTGTTTTCATGTCTTTCGCCTGAAAGGCGTAAATAGCATAGCCCAAGGCGACGCCTTGGGTAAAATGGATTCCCATGAATCCGAGCCCTGTAAGGACGTAACATATTGTCTCGCCCTTACAGGGCTGACAGGACTTAAAATTCTATCAAGGCAACCCAAGGCGTTGCCTTGGGTTATGCTCTATCAGCCCGTTGGGCTGAAGATAGGAATTTAGATGCGTATGCCTTCGGACAATTCCCGCGCGGATTGCTTTGAATCTTCCCGTTCGGACGGGTATAGTGTTTTTTCCCCAAAGAATTCCCCAACGTCTTCCCCAACGAATTCCCATAAGGAGTACACGATGGATTGTCCGAACGAGTCGAAGAACCGGTCCCGATGCAACTGCACCTACCCCGGCTGCGACAAACACGCCCTGTGCTGCGACTGTCTGCACTATCACCTTCGCCTGAAACAACTGCCCGCCTGCTGCTTCCCGGACGAAGTGGAGAAAACCTTCGACCGCGGCTTCCAGGCCTTCGCGAAAGCGTGGAACCTGTAATTCGTGGCACCTTCAAGCGTCGCTTCGACGCTTGTGGGTGCTCGTGCGGGAAACAAAGTCAGCACCCACAAGCGAGAAGACTCGCTTGAAGGTGCCACTTGCAGTCTTGTTTTCCCCCGCAATCATCGTACAATGCTCCATATTCTTTGTCCTTAACCTTTGGAAGACACTATGGCAGTGGAAAACAATATGGACGCGTTGGTCGCGCTGTGCAAGCGGCGCGGTTTTGTGTACCCCGCTTCGGAGATCTACGGCGGTCTGAACGGCTTCTGGGACTACGGTCCGCTGGGCGTGCAGCTCAAGAACAACCTCCGCGACCACTGGTGGCGGTGCATGGTCGAGTGTCCGCCGATCGGACCGGACGGCCATCCGCTCCAGATGGTCGGGCTGGATTCCTCGATCATCCAGAACCCCAAAACCTGGGTCGCGTCCGGGCATGTCGGCGGATTCAACGACCCCATGGTCGACTGCCGGGAGTGCAAAGCCCGCTACCGGGCCGACAAGGTGTTTTACATCTACGTCTTCTCCGAGGCCTGCTCGCGCGAGCTGAAGGAAGACATGAGCATCTACCTCAACCGCGACCCCGGCTGCGAGGGCGAGGTGGAAATCGTGCTGGCCGCCGCGGCCGAGGGTGACTCGCTCGAACAGGCAGCCGACTTCGGACCGGAGGCGATCCGGCAGGCCGCCAAAAAACACAACATCGGAAACTTCAAAAAATGCGGCGATCCCGAAGAGGTGGACGTGCTGGGCAACACCGCCACCTTCCTGCTGAAGGACAAAAACGACCTGGATTTCCTGACCATCGTCATGCCCGCGACGCGCGCCAAAGGCGAACCGCACCCCTGCCCCCGTTGCGGGGCCGCCGACAGCCTGACCGAACCGCGCCTCTTCAACCTGATGTTCGAGACCTACGTCGGGGCGATCCGCGACGAGGACGCCGTCGCCTACCTCCGCCCGGAAACGGCACAGGGAATTTTCCTGAACTACAAAAACGTCCTCGACACGATGCGCGTGAAGGTTCCCTTCGGGATCGCGCAGATCGGAAAGGCGTTCCGCAACGAAGTCACGCCCCGGAACTTCGTCTTCCGCAGCCGGGAGTTCGAGCAGATGGAAATGGAATGGTTCTGCCCGCCCGAAGAGGCCCTGAAATGGTACGAGTTCTGGAAAGCGGAACGCATGAAGTGGTGGGAAGGCCTGGGCATCGACTCGGCGAACCTGCGTTTGCGCGATCACGATGAAGACGAACTGGCGCATTACTCCAAGGCCTGCGTGGACGTGGAATACAAATACCCCTTCACCGCGCCGGACTTCGGCGAGCTGGAGGGAATCGCGCATCGCGGCTGTTTCGACCTGACGCGGCACCAAGAACACTCGAAGGTGAAGCTGGAATACTTCGACCAGGAACGCGACGAGCGTTACCTGCCGCACGTGATCGAACCGGCGAGCGGCCTGACGCGCGGGGCGCTGGTATTGCTGTGCGAGGCTTACACGCCCGATGAGGATCGGCCCAGCAAGGTGTACATGAAGTTCGACCCGAAATTCGCGCCGGTCAAGGCGGGGATCCTGCCCCTGGTCGCCAAGGACGGCATGCCGGAGATCGCCGAGAAGCTCTACCTGGACCTGCGGGAAACGTTCATCGTCGACCTGGACGTCAAGCAGAGCATCGGCAAGCGTTACGCCCGGCAGGACGAAATCGGAACGCCCTACTGCTTCACCATCGACGGGCAGACCAAGGAAGACGAAACCGTCACCGTGCGCTACCGGGACACGCTCCGGCAGGATCGAATTCACATCAGCAAGGTGAAGGAATTCTTAATGGAGAAGATCGGTACAAAATAAAACAACGGGTGCCGTGGTTCGCGGAGCGCAGCGCAGCAACCACGTTATTCAAGATTGGAAAGCGAAAAGCGTGGTTGCTCCGCTGCGCTCCGCGAACCACGGCACCCCGTATACAGTTTTTTAGCATTGTCAGTGTTTGTGAGTTTCCCACGTAGAGGAGATGGAAGATGAAGATTCGCACGACGGGTTGGATGACGGGAATTCTGGCGGGAATGATGGTTTTGACGGGGTGCATGAAGATCAACGCGCCCAAAACGGTCAAGGTGGGCGACAAGAAAACGGACCGGCCGGAGAAAATCGGAAAAGCCGACGCGACCCGCATCGCCGAAGGCGTCGCCCGCGACGAGGGGCAGAATCCCAAGAATTTCAACATCGCCGAAGAGAAAACCTCCGACGGCTGGTGGGTTCTGTTCGACCATAAACTCACCGGATACAAACTCGGCTGGCCTTACCACTTCGCCGTCTTCGTGACGACGGACGGGAAATCCACCTTGTATAAAAATCATTAACATTATGGATCAAACAACATTTTGTCATCCTGAGCGCAGCGAGTCTTCGAGCCCCTGAGGGGTAAACTTCGTCGAAGGACCTCACGGGTTCGTCGGCGTAAGGTCCTTCGACGAAGTTTACCCCTCAGGGGCTCGAAGACTCGCTGCGCTCAGGATGACAGTTATTGACGGTTTTTCCCGTCATGGAAATATCTTTTCCAAAGGATACAACACATGAAATTCACATCGAATACATGGAGTGGTGCTCTGATTGTTGGGATTCTTTTTTCTCTCCTGCCCGGCTGCGTCAGCGTTTCGGCGCCGAAGAAAATCGAATTCGGCGCGGGCGGTTCGGATCATGACAAAAAACCGCTGAAGGACGACCCGACGGAACGGCAGCGCAGGATCAGCAAATCCGAGGCCTATTCCATCGCCCGGGACGAAGCCATCAACGCCGGCGCCCAGCCTCGAATCTACGACATCCACGACAAAAAGCTCCGCAAAAGCTACTGGGTGCTGTTTGAAGCCAAAGACCCCGCGAAGAAACGAACGTGGAAAAATCATTTCGCCGTGCGCGTTTCGGTGTACGGCTGGTCCCGGTTGTACAAGCCCTCCCCGCGCAAAAGCGGATACAAAACGGAAAAAATCAAAAAGAAAAAAGCCGTTGACATCGCCAAACGCCTCGCCAAAGGCGAAGGGGCGGACCTGAAGAAGTACGACATCCACGACAAGGAAATCAACGACAACTACTGGGTGATCTTCGACACGAAAAGCTACAAAAAGAAAGCCGGCTGGAAAAACCACTTCGCCGTTCGCGTCGGCAAACGCGGCCTGGCGGATGTGTACAAATAGTGTTTTGACCACAGAGACACAGAGGACACAGAGATATTTTTATTCAAGGTTTGGGAACGACGGACATGGAATATCGCGCGCTCGGACAATCGGACATTCAGGTGACCCCCGTCATTTTCGGCGCCTGGGCCATCGGGGAATGGATGTGGGGGCCTCAGGATCATAACGACGCGATCGACGCGATCCACACCGCCCTGGACGCGGGAATCAACGCGATCGACACCGCGGCCGTCTACGGCTTCGGACGCAGCGAGGAACTCATCGCCGAGGCGCTGCAGGGGCGCAAGCGGGAGGACGTGGTGCTGCTGACGAAATTCGGCCTGCGGTGGGATCACGGGAAAAAAGGCACGGTCCGCTTCGAGACGAAGGATATGGACGGAAACGTTATCTCCATTTACACATACTCCCACCCTGACAGCGTGATCGAGGAATGCGAACGAAGCCTGAAGCGACTCAAGACCGATTATATCGACGTCTACCAAATCCACCGGCCCGACGAGACGACACCCGTGGAAGAAACGTTCGGCGCGGTAGCCAAACTCATCGAACAGGGAAAAGTCCGCGCCGCCGGCGTGAGCAATTACACTCCCGAACGGATGACGCGGGCAAACGCGGTCACGCCCCTGGCGTCCAGTCAGCCGCCCTACAGCATGGTCCTGCGCGACGCGGAGGAGGACGTCCTCCCCTGGTGCCGTGAAAACAACGTCGGCGTGATCGTCTATTCGCCGCTCCAGCGAGGACTGCTGACGGGCAAGATCAAGCCCGGCCACGTCTTCGCCGAAGGCGACCACCGCGCGAGCAACAAGTTCTTCGCGCCGAAGAACGTCGAAACCGTCAACGCGCTGCTGGACAGGATTCGTCCCATCGCCGAGGCGCACGACGCGACGCTGGCGCAACTCGTCATCGCATGGACGATCCGTCAGCCGGGCGTGACAGCCGCCCTGGTCGGCGCGAGAAACACCAAACAAGCCGCCGAAAACGCCGCCGCGACGCGACTGACCCTCACCGACGACGACATCGCCCAAATCGACCAACACCTCGCGGATGTGACCATCCAGCGATAAACAGCCATCCTGAGCAAGATTTAGTGTTGTCATCCTGAGCGGAGCGAGTCTTCGAGCGAAGTCGAAGGACCCCACGCCCAACTACCCGTAAGGTTCTTCGACTCCGCTTCGCTCCGCTCAGGATGACAACGTATCTTTTTTGGGGATAAAAGAAATTTCCGAAATTCCATTGCATTAGAATGTCGAATAAGTATTATTAGCGTTTCAAATAGCGCGTTTCCGGGTGATTTTCGGATCGGAAAGGTGATTACATGCCGACGGACACGATTCTGAGTAATGCGACCGCCAATTTCAACCGCGCCGCGGAGATGCTCTCGGGCGAATTCGACCGCGACCTGCTCGACAAAATCGCCCAGCCGAAGGAGAAAATCGAAATCACCGTGGGCCCGCAGTTCGACGACGGGACGATTCACACCCTGAAAGTCTTCGTCGTGCGCCACAGCGACGCGCTGGGGCCCGCCAAGGGCGGCATCCGCATGACGCCCGACGTGACCCTCGACGACGTGGCGGGGCTGGCGATGGAAATGACCTGGAAATGCGCCCTGATGTCCCTGCCATTCGGCGGCGGAAAGAGCGGGATCGTCGCCGACCCGCACGACCTGGACGAGTACAACAAGGAGACGCTGATCCGCAGCTACACGCGCGCCGCGATGCGGCACATCGGACCGATGATCTACGTCCCCGCCCCGGACATGGGCACAAACGAGCGCGACATGGGCTACGTGAAGGACACCATCGCCTACTCCGCCGGGCAGGCCGGCACGCAGGGATGCTACGTGACGGGAAAACCCGTGATCCTCGGCGGCATCCCCGGCCGGCGCGAAGCGACGGGACGCGGCGTGGTCGAAACCGTCGCCGAAGCCTGCAAGGCGCTGGACCTGTCCCTTACCGGCGCGTCGGCCGTCGTGCAGGGATTCGGAAACGTCGGCGGAGTGGCAGCCGCGGCATTGCGGCAGCGCGGCGCGAAAGTCATCGCCGTGTCCGACCTGCACGGGGCGATCCACAACCCCGCGGGGCTGGACGTCCCGGCGCTGCTGGAGCATCACGCCAAAACCAGCCGGCTGGAAGGCTTCCCCAACGGCGAGGCGATGGATGGCAAGGAAATGCTCGAACTGCCCTGCGACATTCTGGTCGCCGCCGCTGCCGCCAGCCAGATCACCGCCGAAAACGCTCCGCGCGTCAAGGCGAAGCTCCTCGCGGAGGGCGCCAACAGCCCCACCACCCCGAAAGCCGACGAAATCCTCGCCGAGAACAACGTCTTCGTCATCCCCGACATCCTCTGCAACGCCGGGGGCGTGTTCGTGTCGTACCTGGAATACACCCAGGAAACCCAGCAGGAGCAGTGGACGGAAGAGGAAGTCCGCGCGAGGCTGGCGAAACGAATGTGTCAGAAATTCGCCGAAGTCGCCTCCACCGCCGAAGCCCGAAAACTCTCCATGCGCGAAGCGGCGATGTACCAGGCCGTCAAAACCGTCGCCAACGCGCTGATCGCAAGGGGGAAACTGCCGTAGTGGGACTTGGGTTTGGGAACTTGGGACTGGGGTAATACCAATTCAACAAAATAAAGCCCGATTGTTTCGTGTAAACGTATTGATCCAAAACACAGGAATATTTGTTTTTGAAAGTAGCCAAGGGCGCAAGCCCGTGGAAAAGATGCTCTTTTAATTTCAACGAGCCCCGCAGGGGCGATTGAGCGTTTCAATCGCCCCCGCGGGGCTCGGTTTTATTTGTACATGTTGTCCACGGGCTTGCGCCCGTGGCTACTTTCAAAGAAATTCAAATGTCTACATCGGCCTTTATTTTATTGAATTGGTATAACTACTGCCTTCGTTTGTCGGCTGCCTGGAGAAGTTCATCCATACGCGTTACGGGATTGTCGTTTTCCCGGAGAAAAAACTCATCTTTTTCCTGTTCTTCGTAGGTATTGGCGCTACCGTCCACGAAGGCGATGTTGATCTTTTCGCCACGATGATTGAAGCGAATCGGTTGACCGTTTAAACGACTGTTCGCGTCAAAAATCAATGCGCTGACACGATCTCCGTTCGTGTTTTTCCCTAAATTATCCAGGTTTGCCGTTCCCGATCCCACCTCATCCAACTGACGATAGATGTAGGAACAAAAAGTGCCGAAATTCACGACGAGTGTTTTTGCTTCTTCCAATTCCCCTTCTGCATGTTCTGAATCGTCATCGGGACAGAACATCATCTCGGCGGAAAGACAATCTTTTCCCATTAAAACACCATGAGATGTATAGGCCACAGAAGGGGTACCCGTAAGCAAGATTTGATTACTGGCCAAATCGCAATATCGCACAGGAAAAGGGAAAAAAGGGATATTACTCGTCGGCCCAGTGGGAATATTGGAGTTGTTTTCCGCGGCGTAGAGATGCACTGCCTTGACCTGTCCGCTGACGCGGGTCAGGCAGGTGGCTTCTCTGGCCAGGTCTTTAGCGCGGGCGAGGCTGGGCAGGAGAATCGACACCAGCAGCGAGATGATGCTGATGACCACCAGAAGCTCGATCAGCGTGAACGCGCGTCGAGTTGATTTCGTGCGGGTTGGCATGTTGGGTTAGACACGTATCATCGGAAAAGGTTCCGGAAAGAACCTTCCAAACAATAATCCGGGGTGCCGTGGTTCGCGGAGCCCCTTGGGGCGAAGCAACCACGTTCGTTTTGTTCCAATGCCGACTCCCTTCCGCCGGTTGTCGAACGTGGTTGCTTCGCTGCGCTTCGCGAACCACGGCACCCAACGGATAAGGATATTTTCCAACCGGTTCCCAAACAAAACAGGCCGGCTCCATGCCGGCCCGGATTATTTTTCAATGGTAGCGGGTGGATTCGAACCACCGTAGGGTTACCCCGACAGATTTACAGTCTGTTGCCTTTGTCCACTCGGCCACACTACCGAT
>JAFGJE010000143.1 GCA_016929245.1 Phycisphaerae bacterium | reverse complement strand
TTGCTCCTAAAAAGAGTAACCAACAACTACTGCAAGTCACTGTAAACAAAAGAATAACCGAGCGCCAGAAAAAATTCTCACACACTTTCCGTCGGCCACCCTAAAAACGCTGATTACGGGCGATTTGGGCTTTTCCTTTTTCGCCGATGGTTTTATACTATATGCGGGCCTGGGGTTTACACCCGACACGGCCCCTAGAAAGTCAGCGCGATATGTACATCCATATTTTATGTGTGGGGGATGTCGTGGGAAAGGCCGGGCGGAGTGTTCTGGCGGAGCACCTGCCGCAGCTCATCCAGGAACATACCATCGACTTCGTCGTGTGCAACGCCGAAAACGCCGCCGGCGGAAGCGGTATGACCCCCCAGATTTACGAGAAACTCCTGCGGTACGGCGTGGACGTGGTGACGCTGGGCGATCACTGCTTCCGGAAGGCCGACGTGTTTCCGCTGCTGGATTCCTCCGACCGCCTGATTCGTCCGGCGAATCTGCCCTCCGCCGCGGCGGGGCGAGGATGGACCGTCATCCCCGGCAAGTCGGGCCGGCGGCAGATCGGCGTGATCTGCGCCCTGGGACAGATGGAGATGGGCAACAACAATTCCCCCTGGGCCGCCGTCGACGAGGCGATGGCGAAAATGCCCCCCGAGGTGAGCATCCGCATTCTCGATTTTCACGCCGAAGCGACCAGCGAGAAAATCGCCATGGGCTGGCACGTCAACGGCAGGATGAGCATCGTGTTCGGAACGCACACGCACGTGCCGACGGCCGACGCGACGATTCTCGACGGAGGAACGGCGTATATTTCCGACCTGGGCATGACCGGCCCGTATGACGGCGTGCTGGGACGGCGGAAGGATCGCGTGCTGAAATTCCTCACCACCGGAATGCCCCAGCGTTTCGAGGTCGCCACCGGCGATCCGCGGATGTACGCCCTGCTGGTGAAAGTCAGCGTCGAAACCGGAAAGGCCGAGTCCGCTGAACTCCTCGTCCGCCACGGACAGCGCATCGAAGGCGGCCCGTACGATCGCGACGACGGCTGGCCTTCGCAGAATCATCACAAATCGCGCAACAAGCAGTAATCGCATGACGACGCCATCTCCCGAAAAACTCCTTGCCGGATTCGGCGTGCTTTTCGACGTGGACGGTACGCTGGTGGACAGTTACCAGGCCCACTTTCAATCCTGGCGGGCGATGCTGCAACGTCACGGCCTGGATGTGACGGAGGAGCAGTTTCGCCGAACGTTCGGCAGAACGAACGAGGATATCTTCGAGAACGATTTCCCCTCGTTTCGCCGGGAGGATTACACCGCTTTGGGCGACGAGAAGGAAGCCGCCTACCGCGAGATCATCCGGGAGCATTTTCCCGCGATGCCCGGCGCGTCGGAGCTTCTGGCGACGCTTCGTCAAGCCGGCGCGACGCTGGCGGTCGGATCGTCCGCCCCGCCGGAGAACCTGGAGGTGATGCTCCGGTTTCTGGCCGGCACGGAGCATATCACGGCCGCCACGCACGGTAAGGAAGTGTCGCGCGGCAAGCCGGATCCGGAGGTTTTTGTAACCTCGGCGAGAAAGATCGGCGTCGAACCGCGAAAATGCGTGGTCGTGGAGGACGCGCCGGCGGGTGTGTCAGCCGGCAAGGCAGCCGGGTGCAAGGTGATCGCCTTAACGGGCACCGCTCCGCGCGAGGAACTCACCCACGCCGATCTCGTCGTCGATTCGCTCAGCGAAATCACCCCTCGGAGCGTGCTCGCGCTATTACGCCAGGAGATTCAGCGTGAATCGTAGGATCAGTTGCGCGACGATATTGGCGTAGACTCCGGCGATCAGGTCGTCGGCGACCACGCCCAGGCCGTCGGGGAAGGCTTCGGCTTGTCGGGCGGGGGGCGGTTTTGTAATGTCGAATAATCGGAAGGCCAAAAACGCCACACCGATCGCCAAACCGTGCCACCCCCACCCCGCGCCCAGCGGAACATGGATCAGCGCGATCGCCTGCCCGGCCCATTCATCGAGCGTGCATTGGGAGGGATCCTTACGGCCGAAGGCTTGCCGCATCCATGATCCCCAGGCGACGCACCCGGCGCATCCGACGATGACCACCCCGGTCATCACACCCGCGAGTATCCAGCTGTTCGGCCCGACGCGCCAGAGCACCAGCGCGAACAGGCAGCAGGTCGCCGCCGATCCCCAGGTTCCCGGCGCGATCGGCAGGTAGCCCGTTCCCAGGCCCGTCACGAGAAGTTTACGAAGAAATTTCATCGATATTCATCAGGTTCCGGGCCTTGTGGATGTAGAAGGCGCCGCTGAGCACCGTGATGATCACCGCCAGCCAGACGATGATGATTTTCGTCCACACCGCCCAGGCGGTTTGCGGCAGCCAGGCGAGTTGATACAAAATCGTTCCGATGGCGGCCGACTGCGTGAGCATCTTGATTTTCCCAGCCGGGATGGCGGGGAACTTGATCCCCTGGGCTTCGCTGTATCCGCGAATGCCCGAGATGATGAACTCCCGCGCGAGAATCACGACCACCATCCACGTCTGCACCGCCGACGTCATTCCGCCCGTCAACCACAGGGGCAGATTCCGCTCCATCGCGCCGGCGGCGGAGGGCAGGAGGAAGTCCGGTCCGGCGAGCATGACGAATCCGCCCACGACGAGAATCTTATCGACGATGGGATCGACCATGCGTCCGAAGGCGGAGGTTTGATTCAGCTTTCGCGCGAAGTATCCGTCGAGAATGTCCGTGATGCAGGCGACGATGAAAATCACGAACGCGGCGCCCGGTAATACCCAGCCGCACGACAGCGAGTCGCGATAGAACCCCAGTAGAACGAAAAAAACCACCGAGAGCCCCATTCGTCCCAGCGTCAACTGATTCGGTAAATTCCATTTCATACATGAACCTTTCCGCATGGATTGTATGCTTCGGCGACGGGAATGCAACCGTAGAAACCGGGAACTTCCGTCGATGCGCACGAGGAATGTCATACCTCAGGAAAAAACCCCGCACACGCATTGACGCCGCGCGAGGATTTGTGTAGGGTTGCTCCTTACCGACGGGGAAACCCGCCGACGGATCATCGATCCATCGAAGAGTTGTTTTATGATTATCGACGCACATCAACACGTGTTCTGGCACGGGAAAAACGACGCCGACCTGGTCGCGGACCTGAACGAGCAGGGAATCGACAAGGCCTGGCTGCTCACGTGGGAGATTCCGCCCAACGAAGACACGCGGCCTTATCATCACGTGTTCAATCCCGAGCGCCTTCGCCCTGACGGGTCGCACCCGGGATTGTCGCTGGCGGACGCCTTGCGGGCCTATCGAAATTATCCCGACCGTTTTGTCCTGGGATATTGTCCCGATCCAAACATCGAAGACGCCGTGAAGTGGTTCGCGACCGCCGTGGAGATGCACGGTGTGCGGATTTGCGGGGAGTGGAAGTACCGGATGCTCGTCAATGATCCGCGTAACCTGGAGTTGTTTCGCGAAGCCGGCGAGTTGCACTGTCCCGTCGTTCTGCATTTCGACGCCCCGTATCTGAAGGAAGTCCAGAACGGCCCGCGGAAGTATTTCCCGCTCTGGTACGGCGGAGAGATGGAACATCTGGCGCGGACGCTGGAGGCCTGTCCGGAAACGACCTTCCTCGGACACGGGCCCGGATTCTGGCGGGAAATCAGCGGCCTGGCGGATGACGACCCGGGAGTGTACCCGGCGGGACCCGTCAAACCGGGCGGAAGGCTGATTTCATTGCTGGAAACTTATCCGAATCTGTATGTGGACCTTTCGGCGGGTTCGGGGATCAAGGCGTTGAAACGCGACGCCCAGCAGGCTCGCGAATTTTTGATCCGTTTCGCCGATCGAATTCTTTTCGCCCGTGATTTTTACGGAGGGGATCTGATGGAATTCCTGAGCAGTCTGTCCCTGCCGGAAGAGGTTCGGGAAAACATCTTCTCCGCCAACGCGCTGAAACTCGTTCCCGTATAATACTCCCATGAAAGATCGACGTGTACCGAGAGCATCTTGCTCTCGGAAGGGTATTATTTTTCGCGGGTCGGAGGCCCGCGACACGTTTTGAATGAACTCTCAGGATTTTCGTTTCCTGACTCGGTCCCCGCGGAGCGTTTTTTTGGGTTCCTTGTAGGTCCACTGCGCCCGGGTGTCGGCGGGTTCCGCGTCGGGGGAACCGGTGGCGACGATCTCGTCCTTGATCTCGGCGATCCGGTCGCGCAGGCGGGCGGCCTTCTCGAATTCCAGCGCCTCGGCGGCTTGGAGCATTTCCTTTTCCAACTCGGCCAGCAGTTCCGTGCGGTCGAAGGTCTGTTCAGTAGCGCCCATCGCTTCGCGCGCCACTTCGCGCGCCCGGAGCTGGTCCGCGAGACTCGTGCGGATCGCTTTTTGAATCGTCGCCGGTTTGATGTTGTGTTCTTTGTTGTAGGCGAGTTGCAACTCCCGGCGGCGGCGCGTTTCGCTGATGGCCTTTTTCATCGCGTCCGTCACGCGGTCGGCGTAGAGATATACCTGCGCGTTGACGTTTCGTGCGCATCGGCCTATGGTCTGGATCAGGCTCGTCGCGGATCGCAAAAAACCTTCCTTGTCGGCATCGAGGATCGCCACGAGCGAAACTTCCGGCAAATCCAGGCCTTCACGCAGCAGGTTCACGCCGACCAGCACGTCGAACTTTCCCTCCCGCAGTTCGCGGAGGATGTCCACGCGATCCAGCGTGTCGATTTCGCTGTGGAGGTATTTGCAGCGGTAGCCTTCGTTGCGGATGTAATCGGCAAGGTCCTCCGAGAGACGCTTGGTGACGGTGGTAATCAGCGTCCGCTCGCCGACTTCGACGCGTTTTCCGATTTCCGCGAGTAAATCCGCCACCTGTCCCGTAGCCGGGCGCACTTCCACGGGCGGATCGACCAGGCCGGTCGGGCGAATGATCTGCTCGACGACTTCTCCGCCGGCCAGTTCCAGTTCGTATTCCCCCGGCGTCGCGGAGACGAACACCACCTGGTTCCACGCGTCCTTGAATTCGTCGTACTTCAAAGGCCGATTGTCCAGCGCGCTGGGCAGGCGGAACCCGTGCTCCACCAGCACGTTTTTCCGGGCCTGGTCGCCGTTGTACATCGCGCGGATTTGCGGGATCGTCACGTGCGACTCATCGATGAACAGCAAAAAATCCTTGGGAAAATAATCGATCAGCGTCCAGGGTTTGTCGCCGGGCTTTCTGCCGTCCAGGTGGCGGGAGTAATTTTCCACGCCGGGGCAATACCCGACCTCCTGAAGCATTTCCATGTCGTACTTCGTCCGCGCCTGCAGTCGCTGGGCCTCCAGCAGCTTGCCCTGGTTCTTCAGATCGATGACGCGCATTTCCAGCTCGTGGTTGATCGACGCGACAGCCGACTCGATCGCGTCTTCCCCGACGACGTAATGAACCGCCGGAAAGACGAACACCTGGTCGGTTTCACTCAGCGCCTCGCCCGTGGTGGGGTGGATCAATCGAACCGCTTCGACGTCGTCGCCGAAAAATTCCACCTGATAACCGAATTCCTCGTACGCGGGGTAGATGTCCACCGTGTCCCCGCGCACGCGGAACGTGCCGCGCTTGAAGTCCACGTCGTTGCGGTCGTATTGCAGGTTCACCAGTTGGCGCAGCAGGTCGTCGCGCGGCTGGGTTTCGCCGACGCGAACGGCCGCGACGGCCTTCTTGTATTCCTCCGGGCTGCCCAACCCGAAAATGCACGAGACGCTCGCGACGATAATCACGTCCCGCCGGTGCGACAGGCTGGTGGTGGTGCTTAACCGCAGGCGGTCAAGGTCGTCGTTGCGGGCGGCGTCTTTTTCGATGTAGATGTCGCGCTGGGGGATGTAGGCCTCGGGCTGATAGTAATCGTAGTAGCTGACGAAATATTCCACCGCGTTATTCGGAAACAGGTCCTTGAATTCCTCGTACAACTGGGCCGCCAGCGTTTTGTTGTGGCTGATCACGAGCGCGGGGCGCTGGAGTCGCTGGACCACGTGGGCCATCGTGAACGTTTTCCCGCTGCCGGTGACGCCCAGCAGGACGTTGTACTCCTGCCGCCGGCGGAGATTTTCCACCAGCCGATCGATGGCAGCCGGCTGATCGCCGGAGGGTTTCATCGGACTGACGATTTCAAATTCAGGCATAACGTCCTTTTCCCGCGTCGGCGGTGTTCGTCGAAACAAATCATTATACCGATGGAAACCCTGGAAAAAAATACCGCCGTCCGATCCGCACAGGGCTTACGCATCTAAATTCTTTCTTACAGCCCAACGGGCTGAAATATACCAGCCCAGGGCGAAGCCCTGGGTGAGAGATTTTC
>JAFGJE010000142.1 GCA_016929245.1 Phycisphaerae bacterium | reverse complement strand
CCGCGTCCGTCGCGACGCTGCTGCTGACCTGCGACGCCGCCGTTTGCGAAGCGCCCAAGGATGATGAACCGGCGCCCCCGATGCCCGGCGGCGGCATGGGCGGTATGGGAGGCATGGGTGGAATGGGCGGCATGGGCGGCATGCCGGGAATGATGTAGTGGAAGAAGGGACTTGGGTTTAGGAACTAGGGACCGGAAAGAAATCCCTATACCCGAGTCCCCAGTCCCCACAGTAAAGAATAATCAACGGAACAAACCAAACGATACACGATAAGGAGAATAAAATCATGGCAGTGAAACCATTGGATGATCGCGTTCTTGTGAAGCAGTGCGAAGCGGAGCAGATGACAGCCGGCGGAATCGTACTTCCCGACAGCGCCCAGGAAAAACCCCAGCGCGGTAAGGTCGTGGCGACCGGCCCGGGCAAGCTGCTGGACAGCGGACAGCGCGGCAAGCTGAGCGTCAAGAAGGGCGACGAGATTTTCTACGGCAAATACGCCGGCACGGAAATCAAGATCGACGGCGACGAATACGTCATCCTGCGCGAAAGCGATATTCTGGCGATTGTGGAAAAATAACAAATCACATCACAAAGGCCACGAAGATCACCAAGACCACAAAGAAGAAAATAAAACTTTGTGAACTTCGTGACCTTTGTGATCTTCAGTGATGAAAGAATTTAGGAGCTAATCATGGCAAGCAAGCAAATGCTTTACGACAGCGACGCGAAAGCGGCGATCCTGGACGGTGTCAGCCAGTTGGCGGCGGCCGTCAAGGTCACGCTCGGTCCCACCGGGCGAAACGTGTTGCTGCAGAAATCCTTCGGTTCCCCGAAGGTCACCAAGGACGGCGTGACGGTCTCGAAAGAGGTCGAACTGCCGAATCCCTTCGCCAACATGGGCGCGAAGATGGCCAACCAGGTCGCCAGCAAAACCTCGGACGTCGCCGGCGACGGCACGACCACCGCGGTCGTGCTGGCGGAGGCGATCATGGCTGAGGGTTTAAAAATCGTCACCGCGGGCGCCAATCCGATGGCGGTGAAGCGCGGGATCGACCAGGCGGTCGCGGCCGCGACGGAAGAAATCGCCAATATCGCCAAACCCATCAAGGGCGCCGACGACCTCCGCAAGGTCGCGACCGTCTCAGCGAACTGGGATGAGAACATCGGCGGGCTGATCGCCGACGCGTTCGAGAAAGTCGGCACGGAAGGCGTGATCACGGTCGAGGAAGGCAAGAGCATCACGACCGAGCTGGAAGTGGTCGAGGGCATGCAGTTCGACAAGGGCTACATCTCCGCGTACTTCATGACCAATCCCACCACGATGGAAGCGGTGCTGGAAGACGCCTACATTCTCATCCACGAGAAGAAGCTCTCCAGCCTGCGCGACCTCGTGCCGCTACTGGAAAAAGTCGCCACCTCCGGCAAGCCGTTGATGATCATCGCCGAGGACATCGAAGGCGAAGCCCTCGCGGCCCTCGTCGTCAACAAGCTGCGCGGCGTGCTGAACGTCTGTGCCGTGAAGGCGCCAGCGTTCGGCGACCGCCGCAAGGCGATCCTGGGCGACATCGCCGCGTTGACCGGCGGGCAACTCATCAGCGAAGACCTTGGCGTGAAGCTGGAGACCATCGAGCTGTCGCAACTCGGCAAGGCGAAGCGGATCATCGTGAGCAAGGAAAACACCACGATCATGGAAGGCGCCGGCAAGAAGAAAGACGTCGACGCCCGCGTGGACACGATCCGTATGCAGATCGAGAAGACCACCAGCGATTACGACCGCGAAAAACTCACCGAACGACTGGCGAAGCTGACCGGCGGTGTGGCGGTCATTCGCGCCGGGGCCGCGACGGAAACCGAGATGAAGGAACGCAAGGACCTCATCGACGACGCCGTGCACGCGACGCGCGCCGCGGCCGAAGAAGGCGTGGTGCCCGGCGGCGGAACGACGCTGCTGGCCTGTATCCCCGCCGTGGAAAAAGTTCGCGCCAAAGCCAAGGGCGACGAGAAGATCGGCGTGGATATCGTCGCCAAGGCCCTCAAGGCCCCGACGCGCCAGATCGCCGACAACACCGGCGAGGACGGCGACGTGGTGGTGGCCGAGGTGATGGACAACGGCGGCAAGAAAGGCTTCAACGCCCGCACCGGTCAGTACGTGGACATGGTGACCGCCGGGATCATCGACCCCGCGAAGGTCACCCGATCCGCCCTGCAGAACGCCGCTTCCGTGGCGGGCCTGCTGTTGACGACCGACCTGATGGTCACCGAGTACGACGCCAAGAAAGACGAAGAACCCGTCGCCGGCGCGGTCATCTAGGGTGGCTTGGACATCTTGTCCGCGGGAATAATGCAGGAAGCAGGATCAAGATGATCCTGCGACACTTGGGCGAGACGCCCAAGCCACATTGAAGATTGAAAACAGAACACAGGGACGTCGGTGATGGTTCTCGACGCCCCTGTGTTCATTTTGACAACTATATACGGATCGTTTTTCAATCTCACGGGATGAATATGTATCCTGCCTTGAAGCCCGAAGGGCTGATCAGAGTTTAGCCGGGGCGTGAGCGAAGCGAACCCCCGGAGCGCGAGATTTTTGTTATAGAGTCCCAACGGGACGACAGCGATTTTTGAAATGGATAATAGTTCCTGATTCGCTGCCGTCCCTTCGGGACTTGGAAACTTCAAACCCCGGTTCCGGGGGTTCGCTTCGCTCACGCCCCGGCTAAACGCCGACGACCCCTCCGGGGCCGGGAAAATGATTTTCGGTTATTCAGAGAAAAGGATACATGTAAACGATTAAATTACTTTTTCATGATGTAGAATGGGAGTTTGGTTAAAAATCCATGGGATTAACGAAATGATCTCTTCAATCCGCATTCCGCATTCCGCAATCCGCAATTTTTTATAAAAAACCGATGTCCACCAAGCGCGACTATTATGAAGTTCTGAGCGTCTCCCGCTCCGCCGGCGGCGAGGAGATCAAGCGCGCTTATCGTAAGCTGGCGATCAAGTTTCACCCGGACAATTACAAGGGCGACAAATCCGAAGGTGAAGCGAAGTTCAAGGAACTGGCTGAAGCGTACGAAGTGCTATCCGATCCGCAGAAGCGGCAGCGGTACGACCAGTTCGGCCACGAGGGTCTGCGCGGCGCGGGCGTGCACGATTTTTCGTCCATGGGCTTCGGGGATATCTTCTCGATGTTCCAGGATATCTTTTCCGGGGCGGGTTTCGGCGGCGCGTCGATGCGCGGCGGGGCCGGGCAAATGGGCCTGGACCTGGAAACCGAAGTCGAGTTGACGCTGGAGCAGGTCGCCACGGGCGTGGACCAGACGCTCGAATTCGAGCGCCAGGATTTCTGCGAAACGTGCAGCGGCACGGGCGCCAAACCCGGCACGCATCCGGACAAGTGCAACACCTGCGGCGGATACGGCCGCGTGCAGCAGCAGGTCAGCGGATTTTTCGGGATGTCCGTGCGGGTGGTCGCCTGCCCGGACTGTCACGGCTCGGGCAAGATCGTCCGAGAGAAGTGCCCCAAGTGCAACGGATCGGGCCGATCGCGGAAAAAGCGCGTGCTGACGGTGCACCTACCACCCGGCATTCGCGACGGGCAGGTGGTGCGCGTCCGCAACGAAGGCGAACCCGCCCGGCACGGCACGAACAAGGGCGACCTGCACGTGTACGTGCATGTGCGGCCTCACCCGCTGCTGAGCCGCCGCGGGGACGATCTGGTCTGCCAGGCGCCGGTGAATTTCGCCGTGGCGGCCTTGGGCGGGAAGGTCACCGTCCCGACGCTCGCCGGCCCGGAAGAGCTGGACATCCCGCCGGGCAGTCAGAACGGCCAGGTCATCACGCTCAAAAAGCGAGGCCTGCCTTCCGTCACCGGCGGCAGGCACGGCGACCAGCACGTGCAGCTGTACATCGAGGTGCCCAAAAAGCTCTCCGCCAAACAGCGCGAGCTGCTGGAGGCCTACGCGGAAACCGAAAACGAACACATCACTCCGCAACGAAAGAGTTTCATGGATTCGTTGAAGGAATATTTTACGAAATAGGCAGCGGGGAGTGGGAAGCAGGCAGCGGGAACATATAACAAACAACGAAGAACAGCATCCATAACACGACACGAAAATGAGCAAGAAGAAGGACAAAGCGAAATCGGCGGAAGACATTCCGGTTAAAATCGTCGGCCCGGACGGTGAACCGATCGCCGCGCCGGCGGAAGAGGCGTCGAAAACGGACGCCGAATCGTTGGTTGCCGAGCGCGACGATCTGCTCGCGCGGCTGCAACGTCTCAGCGCGGACTTCCAGAACTATCAGAAGCGCGTCCAGAAGGAGCGCGAGCAGGAACGGCAGTTCGCCAACGAGGGTTTGATGAAATCGCTCCTGGCGGTCGTGGACGACATGGAACGAGGTTTGGCCGCCGCCCGCGAGAATCACCCCGCCGACGATCCGCTGCTCGTGGGAATGCAGATGGTCCACGACAAACTGATGCGGACGCTGGAACAGTTCGGGCTGTCCGCGATCGACGCGGAAGGAAAATCCTTCGATCCGGAGCGACATTCGGCTATGATGCAGCAACCCACCGACGCCGCCGAACCGATGACCGTTCTGCAGGTTCTCCAGCGCGGATACGAATTAAAAGGCCGAACGATCAGGCCGGCGGCGGTCGTCGTCGCCCAGGCGCCGGTGGACGAAGTTGAGGAATCGCCGCGAAACGAGGAAGAGATGTAACCATGCCGACCTACGACTACGAATGCCAAGCCTGTCATCACACGTTTGAGGAATTCCAGTCCATCACCGCCAAGCCGATCCGCAAGTGTCCCAAGTGCGGGCGGCTGAAGGTCAAGCGGCTGCTCGGAACGGGCGCGGGCGTGATCTTCAAGGGCAGCGGATTTTATTCGACGGACTACCGCGGCGGATCCTATCAAAGCGACGCCAAAAAGGACAAACCGGCCGAATCCTGCCCGAAGGCGGATTCCAGTCCGGCCTGCCAATCCTGCCCCAACGCGAAAAAGGATTAAAAACTCCTCCCGAATTTTCATATTGTCATCCTGAGCGGAGCGAGTCTTCGAGCGAAGTCGAAGGACCTCTCGCCAACGTACCCGTGAGATCCTTCAACGCAGCTTGCCCCCAAGGGGCCGCGCTCCGCTCAGGATGACGGAAATGGTGTTTTTTCGGTAAGTCACGATGAAAAACGGCATCCAAACCGGCTTGTGGATTTTGATGTTGATTGCCTTGCCGATGGTTCTTCTGGCGGGATTATGGCGCGAACCTCTCTCGGCGGGGGAAGATGATATTTTGTACTATTATCCGCTGCGCGTGCAGGCGGGGGAGGCGTTGTCGCGCGGCGATTGGCCAATGACGGATTCCCTGACCGCCGGAGGTATGGCGGTGTTGGGCGATCCGCAGTCGGCGGTGTTGTTTCCCACGACCTGGCTGTTCGCGGTGTTGTCCGGCCGATTGGCGTACAGCCTGTCGATCTTCGTCGCCTTCGCGACGGCGGGGGTGGGCATGTGGCTGTATCTCCGACGGGTGGGCCTGTCGCGCCCGGCGGCGGGTTTCGGGTCGATCGCGTTCATACTGGGCGGATTCTTCGTCGCCCATCGCGTGCATCTGTCCATGATTCAGACGGCCGCGTTTTTCCCGTGGGGATTGTGGTGTTTCGAATTGCTGAGGAAGAATTGTGGATTGCGGAATGCGGAATGCGGATTGAAAGATATCCATGACGGTGCATCGCTGGACAATCCGCATTCCGCAATCCGCAAACCGCAATTCTTCCAGGCTTTCCTGGCCATGGTTCCCGTGTTTTCCCTGACGGTATTGGCGGGACATTGGCCTGCCATGATCCAGATGTCGCTGGTCTGGGGCGCGTATTTTCTGTTTCGCGTCAGGCCGCTGGGATGGGGATTGCTGACGACAGCCTTGGCGGGTGTGTTGGTCGTGGGGATCACCGCGCCGCAATGGTCCGCGACTTTGGACGTCATGCGCCAGGCGACCCGCGCGAAAATCCCCTACGCCGTCGCCGGGGAGAACAGCTATTTTCCCGTCTCCGCGATGCTCTGGTTGTTTCCGTTTCTCTTCGGATCGCGCTGGCCGAATCTCTATCCGCAGAAATGGTGGGGGCCCTGGCATCTGTGCGAAACGCTCGGATACGTCGGCTTAATAACGCTGGTGCTGGCAATCGCGACAGCCTGGAGATTCCAAAGACGCGCGAAGAATCAATCCGCAATCCCTATGGGACAGGTCCGCAATCCGCAATCCGCAATCACCCGCACCTGGAGTTGGTTGTGCGTCGGTACGTTCGTGTTCATGCTGGGGTACTACGTACCGACGTATTGGCTGATTTACAAACTGCCCGTGTTAGGCATCGTGCGGTGTCCGTCGCGAATGATTTTAGCGCTCGGCTGCGGGTTGGCGACGCTGGCGGCGGTGGGCGTGCATCTTTTGATCACCGGGGAAGAACCGGCAAGGGAGCTGGGTCTTTCCGTGCGACGCGCCTGCCGGCGACGGTTGCCGATTGTGATGATCGCTTTGCTGATCGGGCTGGCGGTTTCGGCGATCCTGCTGGGATGGATCTGGCCCGACGCGTACCCCTGGCCGATGAACGGCTCGTGGCGGGACGTGATCCGGGCGGTTTTGCCGTACAGCCCAGCCGTCTGGATTCCGCTGGTGCTGGTGGTGCTCACGAGCACATCCGTCTGGTACTGGCTGCGGAATCCCGCGCGGAATTGGCCGATGCTGATTGCACTGTTGGTCGTGGACCTTGCGACCGTCGCGCCGTTCGTCGACGCGCCGTCTTCCCGCGGACCCGGTCCGAGCGATCCGGAAATTTCCCCCGCCGCCGACTGGCTGCGGAAACACGCGCCGAACGATGAATTCTATCGCGTCTGGGGTCTGGGCGACCCCTATGGCCGACGGCAGGCGGAACTGCTGCTGCCGCGAACCAACGTCATACAGAAAATCCCCTCGATTTCCACCTACGGGCCGTTCCAGACGGCTGGGCATGTGGAGGTACTGGGATTTAAAATCTACGGCACGAATTCCGACTGGAGGGGATTGCTTCGGCGGCCCGATCAACTGGCTGACTATCACGTTCGATATATCCTCGCCGAAGCGGAAAGCCAGTACGATCAATATCTCCGCGAGGCGGAATCGAATTTGAAATTACCTTATTCGCCCGTCGCTTCCCTGCCGGCGGTGTATCCGGACGATCCGGATATCCGGATCTATGAAAACGTATATCAAATCCCCGCAAGTGCGCCCGCAAAAACGCCGCCCCAAATCGGTTTTACTGCCGGCGCGCATCGGCCCGGATGGTGGCTGGCGCGGGGGACGCTTCCCGCGGCGGGGGGGTATGTACTGGCTTTGACGGGGGGAATTGTGGTACGCTTACGGAGAAATTTCCGCAAAACCTCACGGCGGGCGGCGGGTTAAAACAAAAAAGGCCTGATCCGCGCGCCGAAATGAGGCGATGCGTAACTGAAGGAAATGATAGGAGATACGAAAATGATGCTCCAAAAAACGTGGACCGTGTTGTTGGGAATGGTTTTTGGAATTCTGATTACCACAAGTAGTTTGTTCGCGGAGGAATCCATCAAGCGGAGCGAATCCGTCGACACTCCCGCGAAAACGAAGACGAATATCGCGTCCGAGAAAGCCCAGGTGGATCGGCTTCGCGACAAGCTCGCGACGATGAGCAGGAATGACCGTCTCTCACCGCTGTTCAATACCGTCGCGCGGGTGGTCAAACCGTCCGTGGTGGTCATTCGCGTGACGAAAAAGATTAAAATGAACGGCGGCGGGTTCATGTTTCCCGGCTTCGGCGATCTTCCCCCGGACGTCGAAGAGGAACTCCGAAAACGTTTTGGCGAAAACCACCCGTTCCTGCGCCAACGAGGCCGGCAAAAGCAGCGCTTCTTCCGCCAGCAGGGGCAGGGCAGCGGTGTGATCATCGACGCCGAAAACGGGTACATCCTGACCAACGATCACGTCGTGGGCGGCGCGGACGAAGTGACTGTGATCCTGCCGGACGAGCGGGAATTCGACGCCGAGTGGATTCGCCGCGACCGGCGGACGGACCTGGCGGTGGTGAAGATCAAGGCCGACAACCTGATCGCTTCTCCGCTGGGCGACAGCGACAAGGCGAAGGTGGGACACTGGGTTCTGGCGATCGGGGCGCCGTTCGGCCTGGCGCAGACGGTCACGTCGGGGATCGTTTCGGCGAAGGGGCGCACTCACTTCCAGGAGCGCAACGCCTACCAGAATTTCATCCAGACCGACGCGGCGATCAACCGAGGCAATTCCGGCGGGCCTCTGGTCAACATGCGCGGCGAGGTGATCGGGATCAACACGATGATCCTTTCACCCTCCGGCGCGCACGACGGCGTGGGGTTCGCGATTCCCTCGAACATGGCCAGGGGAATCATGAAGCAACTGATCGACGACGGGACGGTCAAGCGCGGATATCTCGGCGTGGGCATTCAGAACATGTCGCGGGACTACGCCGAATCGCTCGGGATGCAAAAACCCATGGGAGGCCTGGTCACGCAGGTGCAGCCGGACAGCGCGGCCGCCAAAGCCGGCCTGGAACTGGAAGACGTCATCACGGCCGTCAACGGCAAGAACCTCAAAGACGTCAATGAACTGCGAAACACCATCGCGTCGTTCCGTCCCGGCGAAACGGTGACATTGACGGTGATTCGCGACGGGAAAACGATCCCCCTGAAAGTGACGTTGGGGAAGAATCCCTTTGATGAAGAAGGTTCCGAAGCGAAGGAAGAAGAAAAGGAAGAACCCAAACCCCAACCCATTAAGGCGTTGGAGAAACTCGGCCTGAGCGTCCAGACGCTGGACGCCGAGTCGGCGGAAAAATTCGGGTATGAAAAGGACGTCAAAGGCGTGCTGATCGTCGGCGTCGAGGAAGACAGCGTCGCCTGGGATCGCCGGCTGCGGCACGGGATGGTCATCACGAACGTGGGCAGAACGCCCGTGGAGAACGTGGACCAGCTTGCCGCGGCACTGAAGGACGCCAAAGGCGGTTTCCGCCTGCGGATCACCACGCCCCAGGGTGGTGCGCAATTCGTGTTCCTCAAGCCCAAGGAATAAAGTCCTGTCAGGTTAGTCTCCGCGCGGCGGGAGTCCTTTCCCGCCGCGTTCCGTGACGTTAAACAAATAACAGAAACGCGGTGGGAAGGGATTCCCACCGCGCAGAAATTGAAAGACTTTGGTATAATACTTCCTCATGCGAAATGTTCTGGTCATGTTGATCCCGGCTGTCTTGTGCGTCGGATGCGTCGAGCGGGAGTGGACCATCCGCAGCGAACCGGAAGGCGCGATCGTGTGGGTGTCCGGCGTGGAGAAAGGCCGCACCCCCGTGACGTTCGACTTCACGTGGTACGGCAACTACGAGGTGATTCTCCGCAAGGAAGGTTACGAGACGCTCAAAACTTCGGTGAATCTCAAGCCGCCGGTCTATGAATATGTGGGGATCGATTTTTTCAGCGAGATCGCCCCGTGGACCTATCACGACCGCCGCGAGACGCTGCACGTGCTGAAAAAAACGGTTCCCCCCACCGAGGAAGAACTCAAACAGCGCGCCAGGGAAATGCGGCAGGAAAACCTACTGCCCGGATAAGCGCGTTTTCTTCCGTTTTCCTCGTCTTTTTTTCAAAAGTCCGTTTTTCCCTCATCGACGGGCGGGATATAATAGTGAACTCTCACGGGAAAGGCTATCGGAATGAACCAACCCCCTGAACCATCCCAATCCGCCCAGCGCCGTCGCCGGAAAGCGTATTTACCACCGGGTTCGCTGGTGTCCTCCTCCAACGGCGGCGGGGAACCCGTGGGAATTTACCTTTGTCAGTACGGCCGGGATTCGTACCTGGATTCCCGCGTCGAGTCCGCCGACGGGCTGGCGCAACGGCTTTCCTCCGACACCGGCGCCAACGCCTGGATCACCGTGGAGGGAATTCACGACGCCGAAACGATCGAATCCATCGGCCGACAGTTTCAGATTCATCCGCTGGTGCTCGAAGACATCATGGACTCGTCCCACCAGCCGAAGGTGGAAGACCACGAACAATACCTGTTCGTCATCGCCAAGCATCTGCAATGGTCTCCGGACGCCAAGCGCCTACAGGTGCGGCAGGTCAGCATGATTCTCATGGACGAGAAGCTGATCGTGTTCCAGGAATCGAAGGAAGATATTTTCGCGCCGATTCGGGAACGGCTGCGCTCGGATCGAGGCCGTATCCGGCGCATGGGAGCGGATTACCTGCTGCACGCCGTTCTGGACACACTGGTCGATGGATATTTCCTCGTCCTGGAGGATCTGTCCGACGCGGCGGTCGCCATGGAAACGGCGATGGAAACGGATCCCTCCGAAGCGCTGCTGCATTCGCTGCACCGCCTTCGTCGTCAGGGAATTCTCGTGCGAAAGGCGGTTTGGCCGCTGCGGGAAGCCGTCAGCGCGCTGGCGCGACGGGAAACGCGCCTGATCCGCGAGGAAACGGACGTGTACATGCGCGACCTGTACGATCACGCCGTGCAGGTGATCGAAGCCACCGAAACGTTGCGGGAACTTCTCTCGGGACTGCTGGACCTGTATCTTTCCAGCATGAGTAACCGCATGAACGCCGTGATGAAGGTACTGACCATCATCGCCACGATTTTCATCCCCCTGACCTTCCTGGCGGGGATTTACGGCATGAATTTCAAGTACATGCCGGAACTGGACTGGCCCTGGGCGTACCCGGCGCTGCTGGGAGTCATGTTGGTCGTCGCGGTCGTGATGCTGATGTTCTTCCGGAGAAAGAAATGGCTGTAACGCACCCGGGCCCGGTGAATCCTCGCGACGTCGAATGAGAAAGCAATCATGAAATTTCAGAAAAATACAGGAACTCCAATGACCAGGCAAACCTTTCGTATTCTGATCTCCCTGGGACTGATCGGGGCGTTTTCGATTCCGAACGTCACCCTGGCCGTCGCTCGGTCCGCCGATCGCAAGTCGTCGTCCGCCGCGTCGGATCCCTCCTCCGCGAAAGAAAACTATGACCGGCGAATTCGGGAGATCGAGCAGTCGAAGATTCTCAACGAGGCGGATAAGCAGAAGATCATTTCATTGTATAAACAGGCGAAATTCTACGCCGAAAAAGAAGAGCAATTTGACGAGATGCGCGCCTCGGCGTCCAAACACGTCTCGGATGTGTCGGCGAAACAAAAAGCGCTGGAAAGCGAACCTGAATTTATGGTTCCCGCCGGCGCGTCATCGCGGACGCTGCTGAAGCAATGGAACGAAGCCCGCGCGAAACTGACGGAATATACGAAAGAGCGCACGGCGGTCGAAACGGAAATCGCCCGTCGCGAGGAACGGCGAAAACAAGTGCCCGTCCAGTTGTCGGAAGCACAAACGGAATTGCAGCAATTTTCGCGGGAATCCCCTCCCGAAGCCTCCCTTTCCCCCGAAGCCGCCGAAGCCAACCGCGCTTCGCGGGACGCCCGAAGACTGTTCCTCCAGAATCGAATCGAATCGCTCCAAAAGGAACTGCCCGCCTATGACGCCGAGCGCGAACTTCTGACGGCCCGACGGGATTTGGGAATTCGCCGCGTCACCCGGCAGGACAGGATTGTGAAAATCCTCCAGGAGGCGGCGGACCAACTGCGGCGGGAAGAGGCGAAACAGGCCGCCGAAAAGGCCTCCCGAATCATGCGAGGCGTTCCTGATATTCTGCGCCCCTGGGCGGAGGAGAACGTTCGATTAACGGATCGAAGAATCGGCGAGGGTGGAATCGCGGAACGACTGGCGCAGACGTCCCAATCCCTGGAGCTTGTGGACGAAATTCTCCAGACTCTGCGCGCCAACGCCCAGACGGTCGCGGAAAAGGAGAAAACGGCGGGATTGACCGAAGCGGTCAGCGTTTTGTTGCGCAGATATCAGCGCAAACTGCCCAATCCCGAGGCGATACATCGTCGCGTGCGAAAACCCCATCCGGAGCTGTACGAGGTGGAACTGGAATTGCAGGAATTGAACGATCGGCGGGACCGCCTGGTCAACGAAGACATGATCGTACAGGACGTTCTTCAACAGGCCAAACCTTCCTCCGAAAAGGAAAGAAACGAACTGAAGGACACGGCCCATCGTCTTTTGAAGGCGCGAAGGGAATACCTGGACGAGTTGATCAAGGATTACGGAAATTATTTCGAAAAACTCGCGACGTTGGAAGCGAGGCTGGCTTCCCTGGAGGCGGAGACGAAACGCCTGGACGATTATATCGAGGAACGCGTTCTTTGGACGCGCAGTTCGCCGCCCCTGTCGATGTCGGACCTTCGAAGCGCCCGGGACGAATTGAAGATGTTTTTCCGCGGAACGAACTGGCGATCCGTCGGGTCGGCGATCGTGGCGGACGCCAAAGCGAATCCCGCGGGGATCGGGTTTTGGGGGATTTTCCTGTTGTGTCTGGTGGCGTTTCGCCGGTTCTTCAACCGTCGATTGACGCGAACCGGCGAAGCGTTGTTGCATCGGGAGGGGGGAAACTTTCGACAGACCTGGAGCGCGTTTTTCCTGACGCTGCTGCTGGCGGTTCCCGTTCCGCTGTTGTTGTTTGTTGTCAGCCGTCGGCTGGAGAATCTTCCGGAAGCCTCGGAGTTCGCGCGCGCGGTGGGAACGGGATTGTATCCCGCGGGCGTGTTGCTGCTGACCATCGGCGTGTTGATCGAAGTCTGTCGCGCCGGCGGACTCGCGGAGGCGCATTTTCAATGGTCCCGCCAGAGCCTGGCGCTGCTTCGCAAGGCGTTGTATCTGCTGGTGGCGTTTCTAATTCCGCTGGTGTTCCTGACCTCCGCCGCCGGGCGACAGACGGAACTATTCGAGACCATGTCGTTAAGCCGCCTGGCCCTGATGGCGGCGCTGGCGGGACTGGCGGTCTTCAACGGCGTGCTGTTTCATCCCAACGGGAAACTCGGCCGGCGATGGTACGTCGCGCGCACGGGATGGTTATTTCAACTTCGGTATATCTGGTTCGCCCTGGTGGTGGTCGTGCCGATCCTGCTGTTGGGACTGGCCTGGGCGGGGTATCCCTATCTGGCGAGTCATTTGACCTTGCGCCTGACCGCCAGCTCCTGGTTGATCGTCGGGTTGCTGATTTGCCAGGGACTGATTCTCGGCTGGCTGCGAGTGCTGTTTTACGGGATTTCCCTGCGACGCCGGAAACACCAGGTCCGATCCGATCCCGAGTCCGCTTCCGATGAGAACATGTCCTCCCTGTCAGAAGCGGAATTGTCCGAAGTCAAAGCGCAAAGCCGCCAGGTGCTTCGCTATATCATCGTCGTGATTCTGGTGCTGGGCCTGTGGGGGATCTGGAAAGATTCCTTACCGGCCCTGCGGCGCATCAGCCGGATTCCCACGTGGAACACCACGAGGCAGGTCCCCGAGCACACCGACCAGCTCAATGGAAGCACGCCGACGAAGACGGTGACCGAAACGGTCCCGGTCACGCTGGGGGATATCGCCCTGGCGGTGGTCGTCGTGATTCTGACGATGATCGCCGCGCGCAGCGGGCCCGGCGTGATTCGGTTTCTCATGCTGCGACGCCTGGCGATCGACGACGGCGCGAAATACGCCGTGACCGTGATCCTGCGCTACGTCATCGGCGTGGTGGGGTTCGTGATCGCCCTGGGATTGCTGGGATTGCGATGGGGCAGCATCCAGTGGCTCGTGGCGGCCATGACGGTGGGGTTGGGCTTCGGCTTGCAGGAGATCTTCGCGAATTTCGTCTCCGGCTTGATCATCCTGTTCGAAAGGCCGGTGCGACTGGGCGACACCGTCACGATCGGGGATACGGTCGGGACGGTCTCGCGGCTGCGCATTCGCGCCACGACGATCACCGACTGGGATCGAAAGGAAACGATCGTTCCCAACAAGGAATTCATCACCGGCAGGCTGATGAACTGGACGCTGTCCGACAAGGTGCTTCGATTGATCCTCCGCGTGGGGATCGCGTACGGTTCGGATACGGAACTGGCGGAACAATTACTGTTGCGCGTGGCGAAGGAGCATTCGCTGGTTCTTCATGACCCACCGCCGGTGGTCGTTTTCACGGAATTCGGAGACAACGCGCTTCAGTTTGAGTTGCGCGTGTTTTTCCGGGGCGTGAATCATTACCTGGAAGTTTGGCATGGGCTGAACATGGCCGTCGACAAGGCGTTTCGCCAGGCGGGCGTCACCATCGCCTTCCCGCAGCGGGACACGCACCTGGACACGCTTAAGCCTCTGGAAGTGCGAATCGTTCCGGACGATCGCAAACCAGACGCGTCGTCGGATCAATAATGAAAGACGCGGCGCGAAAACTTATTGCCCCAGCAGGCGTCCGAGCAGTTCCATCGGCAGGCCGACGACGTTGGTGAAACTTCCCTCAAGGCTCACGATGAATCTGTCGGCGGTTTCCTGGATGGCGTAGGCGCCGGCTTTGCCTTGCCATTCCCCCGACGCGACGTAATCCTCGATTTCCTCCGGACTCATCGGGCGCATGGTCACGTGCGTCACGTCGGCGGCGATGACCCGCTCCTCGCCCGGACCGAGCAGCGCCACCCCCGTGATCACCGCGTGTTGATTGTGGGACAATTCCGTCAGCATCCGCCGGGCGTCGTCGGCGTCGGACGGTTTGCCGAGAATGCGTCCGCCGGCGGCGACAACCGTGTCGGCGCCGAGCACGCGCGCGTCGGAACGCGTTTCCGCGACGCCGCGGGCTTTGAAATACGCCAGCGACTCGGCGTGCGAGACCGGCGGCAGGCCCGCGGGCAGGTGATTGGGTTCGTCCATCACGGGCGGCTGAACGTCGAAATCGTACCCCGCCCTGGCGAGGAGCTCCCGTCGCCGCGGGGAGGCGGACGCGAGAATCAGCCTGGGTGTGGAACGCAACCGACTTGTCGAGGAATCGGCCATGAGGGAAATGAACCTGTATCAGGATAATTATTTGGTATTCGGAACGACTCTCATCGAACTGTCAGGAAAAATTCCATTAAATTCGCGCCGATGTCGATGTGCAGATCCCCCTCGCGGGCGACGGCTTCGGTGAAGGGACCCTTGAGCACATGTTCCACTCGCTTGCCGGCCATCACGAACGGAACCGGATCGGCGGTGTGCGTGCGGAGCCGGCAGGGGGTGGGGTGATCCGGCAGGACGAGGATGCGCCATTCGTCGCCCTCGGCCTGGAGGCGCTTCAGCAACGGCGCGACGACCTTGGCGTCGATGCGTTCCAGCCCCCGCACTTTGGCGTTTCCGTCGGCGTTGTGCCCGGCTTCGTCGGTTCCTTCCAGGTGCACGAGGACAAGGTCGTGCGTGTCGAGCGCTTCGATAGCCGCGGCGGCTTTGCCTTCGTAGTTCGTGTCCACCAGTCCGGTCGCGCCGGGCACGTCGATGACGTCCCAGCCGATGAGTTTGCTCAGGCCGCGAACCAGATCGACAGCCGTGATGGCGGCGCCTTTCTTGCCGAACCGTTTCTCGAAGCCGGGCAGTTGGGGCATTTTGCCTTCGCCCCACAGCCAGATGTTCGTCGCGGGATTTTCGCCCAACTCGCGCCGAACGGTGTTGATTTCCTCGTTTTCCAGCAGCTTCGCGCCGGCGTCCATCAGTTCGCGGATGCGCTCCGCGCCCCTGCCGGACGGCAGGTGGTCTTTGGCGGTTTGCCCCAGGATGTCGTGCGGCGGGGTCGTTTGCACGTCCAGGTCGTCCTGGATGGTCGTTAAATGACGATAACTCACACCGGGATAAAAATGCACGCCGTCTTCGCCGAGGTCGGCCTGGAGCTTCTCGATTATGGATCGGCCTTCCTCGGTCGAAATGTGTCCCGCGGAATGATCCTCCATCACGCCGTCGATGATCGTCACGAGATTGCAGCGGAAAATCCAAGCGTCCGGGGAGACGCTCAATCCCTGGGCGGCCGCCTCCAGCGGCGCTCGGCCGGTGTAGAACTCCGCGGGGCTGTACCCCAAAAGCGAAAGGATCGCCACGTCCGATCCCGCCGGCATGGAGTCGGGAATGTTCCGCACCGTGCCGATCCTGCCGTGTTCGGCGATCCAGTCCATGTTCGGCGTGCGGGCCGCCTCCAGAGGCGTCTTGCCGTCCAGTTCGTCCAGCGGTTCATCCGCCGCGCCGTCGGGAACGATGATTGCGTATTTCATATCGTTATCCAATTGTTCTATCGTTGTCATCCTGAGCGGAGCGCAGCGGAGTCGAAGGACCTCACGGGTTCATATGCGTAAGGTCCTTTGACTCCGCTGCGCTCCGCTCAGGATGACAGAACGAGATCATTTTCATAGTAATCAAACACTACAAATCTTCGGGATATTCTTCCACGATTCCGATGCACACGCTTTGGGTCGTCACCACATCAAGGGCGTCGATTTCCGCTACCGCGTTGCGTACGTTGCCTTCGCGGGCCTGGTGGGTGGTGATAATCACCGGCACGCCTTCGGCGGCGGGATGACGGGGTTCCTGTTGCAGGACGGAGGTGATGCTGATGTCGTGCCTGCCCAGGATCGCGGCGATCCGCCCGAACACGCCCGGGGCGTCCCGGCAGGTTACGCGGAGATAGTAGCGACTTTGCACGTCCTCGATGGGAAGCTGCTGGGCCGGCTGGGCCTGGTCGGGCCAAACCGCCAACTGCGCGAATCGCTGCTGCCACGTTCCCAGCGCCAGCGAAACGATATCCGCCACCACCGCCGACGCCGTCGGCTTGCCGCCGGCGCCCCGGCCGTAGTACATCGTGTGTCCCGTGGCGTGGCCGTACACGCTCACGGCGTTGAACGGACCCGAGACCCACGCCAGCGGATGCTCCTTCGATATAAACGCGGGGCGCACGCGCAACGACACCCCGTCCTCCTGCCGCGAGGCGATCGCCAGGAGCTTCACGACGTATCCAAGCTGCAGGCCGAATTCCACGTCGCACAATTCCAGCGTGTCGATCCCGGATACGGGAATCGCGTCGTAATCAATCCGTCGCCCGAACGCCAGGGAAGCCAGGATCGCCAGCTTGTGGGCGGAATCCTCGCCGGACACGTCCAGCGTGGGGTCGGCTTCAGCCAGGCCCGCCTTTTGGGCTTCGGCGAGCACCTCGGCGTAACCGCGCCCGGCGGCGGTCATTTCCGTGAGGATGAAATTGCACGTGCCGTTGACGATACCGTACAAGGCGTCAAGACGATTGGCGATCAACCCGTCCGTCAAGGCGCGAATGATCGGAATCCCACCGGCGCAACTGGCCTCGAAGGCGATACTGACTCCCTGCCGCCGCGCCAGGGCGTAGAGTTCCGCGCCGGCGTGGGCGAGCAGGGCTTTGTTGGCCGTCACCACGTGCTTGCCCGCGCGCAGGGCTTTTTCGATCACGTCCCGCGCGACGGTCAATCCGCCGACGAGTTCAGCGACGACATGCACGTTCTTGTCATTCAGCGCCGCGGCCAGGTCGTCGCAAAACAGCGATTCATCCAGGCCGAGTTGCCGGGCGTGATCGAAGTTCACATCCACGAGATAACGCAATTCCAAAGCCCTGCCGCTGCGCCCGGTGAGAATCTCGCGGTCCCGCGTCAACAGCCGCGCCGCGGCGCCGCCGACGGTGCCGCATCCGACAATCGCCACACCCAATGGAACGGATTCAGACATCATAGTAAATCTCCTTCCAGCCGCGAATCATGGTATGCGCCGAAAGGAAAAAACGCAAGAACGTGACTCTCTTGCCGATAGAAGGAAGGAACGGTACGATACCTCCGAAGGGAACCGCCCATGAGTGAAGAAAAATCCAACAACGCGAAACGAACCTTAGCGGCCATCGTCTTCACGGACATCGTGGACTACAGCGCCCACATGCAAAAAAACGAGGACAAGACCCTGCGCCTGGCGAAGCGCGACCTGGACGCGATCCGGGAAATCTGTAATCAATGCGAAGGGCGCGTTCTGAAATTTACGGGGGACGGATTGTTGATGTATTTCGAGAGCGCCACACAGGCCGTCGCCTGCGCGATGCGGTCCCAGGCGCATTTCGCCGCCGTCGCGAAAAAGGTTCCGCCCGAGGAGCAGTTGCAGCATCGGATCGGCATTCACCTGGGCGACGTGTTCGTCAGCGAGGACGACGTGATGGGCGACGGCGTGAACGTGGCAGCACGCCTGCAGGCCGAAGCCCCCCCGGGCGGGATCTGCGTTTCGCAGACCGTCTACGACGTGGTGAAAAACCGCCTGGGCGTGAAGGTGACGTATCTAGGCCCGCGGGAGTTAAAGAACATTCGCGAAGCCGTCCCGGTCTATCAGATTCTGCTGGACGCGGCGGGGTTCGGCGAGAAGCCGATTCGCGGCGATAAACAGGGCGCCGGATGGAAATGGATACTGGCCGGGGCGCTCGGTGCGGTCGTGATGGCCGGCGGAATCATAGCCACCTGGATGGCGACGCGAACCTCGGACAAACCCGATTCGCCGCCGAGGATCGCGGATGCTCCCACCACCGCGCCTTCCCCCGTGACGGCGATGGGTTCCGACACCCAGCCGACGGATCAGCCGCGACGACGATTGCGGGGATTGCGCTCCGCCAGGCCGCCGGTGGACGACACACAACGCCAGGCCGTCGACGACGCGCGACGACGATTCCTCCCCGCCGGCGACTTCCAGGGATTCGTGGAATGGCTGGAACAGAATAACCTCGCGGACAGTCCCCTGGCGAAGCAGTATCGCCAGGCCGCCCAGCTGAAAAAAATGGCGAAGATTCGCCTGATGAGTTCCAGCGCGGCCGAACCCATCGATTTGGAAATTCCCACACCGCGAGGGCCGCGCCGGGCGCAACTCTGGGCCGGCGAAAACGGGGACTATCACCTTCGCACCGACGCCGGCAGGGAACGAACCCTTCGTCAGATTCCCGCCCGGATGCTGTTGGGGTTATACGAAGCCGTCGCCGTCTCCCCCGATCAGCGCCGCACCGTGGGATTCCTGCTGTCGGAATATCGCCGACTCGGCCCGGAATGACATGCGGCGATTCACAAAGAGGCGTCACGAACGGCCGCGTGTTTTGGAAAGCAGTTCGTGATACGTATGCAGCGCCGCCGGGAAGGGCTTTAGCGCCCGCTCGAAAATGCCCAGCGAATACGCGATCGTCAGCCCGTAGTTCGTGATCGGCACGCCGTGGCGACGACACAGCAGAATCCTCGAGAGCATCTCGCGTCGATTCCACATGCACCCGCCGCAATGGATCACGAGTTTGTATTCCGAGAGATCGGCGGGAAAATCGTGGCCCTGCACGTGAATGAATTCCAGCTTTCCGCCGACGTACTGTCGCAGCCAGCGTGGAATTTTCACGCGCCCGATATCGTCGGCGATGGGATGATGGCTGCACGCTTCGGCGACGAGAATTTTATCCCCGTCCCGCAGGGATTCGATGGTGGCCGTCCCGCGGACGAATTCCGACAGGTCGCCTTTGCATCGCGCGAAGAGAATCGAAAACGACGTCATGGGAATATCGTCCGGCGTGTCGCCGGCGACCTTGAGAAACGCCTGGCTGTCCGTCACGACCAGCGCCGGCGGACGCTTCAGGCGATCCAGCGCGTCGCGCAGCTCGCGCTCCTTGACGATCATGCTGTAGGCGTCCACGTCGAGGATGTCGCGGAGGGTCTGCACCTGCGGCAGGATCAGTCGGCCTTTGGGAGCTTCCAGATCGATCGGCACGACCAGCACCGCCAGCTCGCCGGCCGGGACGAGATCGCCCACGATGGTCGGGGCGTTGATGAATTCCTCCGGCGCGGAACGGATCAGCGCTTCGCGCAGATCGAGGATGCCTTCGGCTTTACTCGCGACGGTGACGACGATGTCGGCTTTGTCGTGTTTGAGACGTTCCCGCAGGCTCGCGTCGGGTGAGGCGAGGTCGTTTTTGTTGAAGACCACGACGACGGGAATCTCCCGCGTTCGCAGTTCCTGGTAGATATGTTCCTCGAAGTCGCCCCAGTCGCCGGCGGCGACGACGATCAGTCCCACGTCGGTGCGGTCGAAGATCTGCCGCGTTTTGGCGACGCGCAGGTCGCCCAGCGCGCCGACGTCGTCGATGCCGGCGGTGTCGATGAACAGCACCGGGCCGATGGGCAAAAGCTCCATGGGCTTTTCCACCGGATCGGTCGTCGTGCCGGCGACGTCCGATACAATCGACACGCTCTGCCGCGTCATCGCGTTGAGCAGGGAACTCTTACCGACGTTCCGACGGCCGAACAGGCCGATGTGCAAGCGAAATCCTTTGGGAGTGGTTTGCATATAAGCGTTGAAGATTAAATCATGTCGATGCACGTTTTGAGAAAACGGCAAAATTTCGATATTCTCATGGTATTGTTTATATCATGAAAGGAATAGTCCACGGGACAAATCACGCTTGTCGCGGAACACCATGGGTACTCGGGATTGGGTTTATCAATAGATCCTGCAGGAGCAAGAGATTCTATTTTTTGGGCAAGCGGTCTTAATCCATCAATATAAGCTTTATATTGCGTCCCTTTTTGTCTCATATTGCAGGCGGAGCGGATTTTTCTGATAGATTTCGCTTGTTCAAGAAATCGTATAAGCATGTTGTGTGTACTGGGCGGTCTATCAACTCCATTTTTAGGACAAAGCCAGGCTTTCGCCAACTTTTCAGAAGCCATTTGAAGAAAATGAAGCTGATGACACAAAGGTTTTCGTTTCTCATTGAGAAACAAATACATTTCATAATCCGATTTTGCCTGTCGTGCAAAAGCCTCCCGCCATAGCATTTCAATCTTCCTCCGGGAGAATCCTTATCGCATTGTCCCACGACCCCCAACCTTCCGGTAAGGACACTTTTCCAACTTCTTCCGGACGAATAACGGCTATTCCGGAAGGTAAAGGAATACATTCGTCGGGATTATCACTTTCTATAGGATCTGAATATATGGGAGTTACGCTGGTACTGTCGGGCATACAGGCATCTGATTCCACAAGGCGTATTTCATGTTCATCCGGAAACCAATAAATTTCCTGTATATTAGGCTCAACCCCTTTATTTTCCCTTGCCAGGACGAGAGCATATTCTTTTATATCCCTGAGAGTAAGCATAAGAATGATCCTTTCTCTCGCGCCATTATACATCCATCATCATTATTCATCATCAGAAACTTTTTGTGAACCCAGTTGCATCACGCGTTCGGGGCTGGTCAGTTCGTCGAATTCCTCCGCGGTCAAAACGCCGAGTTCAATCGCGGCTTCACGTATCGACTTGCCGTTCCGTGTCGCTTCCCGCGCGACGTTCTGCGCGGCTTCGTATCCGATTTTTCCGACCAGCGCCGTGACGGCCGCCGTCGCGCCGTGCACGTGCGCGCGACACCGCGCTTCGTTCGCTTCCATGCCTTCGACGCAATGTATGCGGAAGATGCGGCAGGCGTTGGCGAGAATATTCAGCGTGTCCAGCAGCGAATCGGCGATCAGGGGCAGGAAGGCGTTGAGTTCCAGCGAACCGAGACTCACCGCCTGCGTAAGCGCCTGGTCGTTGGCGATCGCGCGCAGGGCGGCCTGGCTGACCGCTTCCGGGATCACGGGATTGACCTTGCCGGGCATGATGCTGCTGCCGGCCTGCTTCGCGGGCAAGAGCAGTTCGCCGAAACCCGCCTCCGGGCCGCTCGAGAGCAGGCGCAGGTCGCCGGCGATTTTCAGCAGGTTCGTCGCCAGCGCCTTGAGGATGCCGCTGACTTCGACGAAGGCGTCGTGGTTCTGCGTGGCTTCCACGAGATTTTCCGCTCGCGCCAGGCCCAGCGACGTGATCTGCCGCAGGTGCTCGACGGCCTGGAAGATGAATTTCCGCGGCGCGCCCAGGCCCGTGCCGATCGCCATCCCGCCGAGGTTCACCACGCGCAGGCGCTCCTCGCACTTGTAGATGCGCCAGCGGTCGCGGGACAGCGCTTCGGCGTGGGCGCTCATCTCTCTGCCGAGGGTAATCAACACCGCGTCCTGGAACTGCGTTCGACCGACTTTCACGACGTGGGCGAATTGTTTCTCCTTCGCCTGAAACGCCTCCAGCAGGCCGATGACTTCGCGTTGCAAGTCCCGCAGTCCGAAGACGGCCGCCACTTTCAGCGCGGTCGGATAGGTGTCGTTCGTGGACTGGTGCAAATTCACATCCTCCAGCGGGTGGAGCGTGTCGTACTCGCCCGGTGGTTTACCGAGGATTTGCAGGGCGCGGTTGGCGAGCACTTCGTTGACGTTCATGTTCGTGCTCGTGCCCGCGCCACCCTGCAAGGCGTCGACGACGATGTGTTCGTCGAGTTTTCCTTCGATCATTTCCTCGCAGGCCCGGGCGAGGGCCTGGAATGTTTTTTCGTCCCAGCGGCCCAGTTCGTGATTGGTCCGGGCGCAGGCGAGTTTGACCGCGCCGTAGGCGTGGATCAGCGCCGGCTGAACGCTCCTGCCGGTGACGGGGAAATTCTCCATCGCCCGGAGTGTGTGTACACCCCACAGGGCGTCGGCGGGCGCCCGCATCTCGCCCAGGAGATCGTGTTCGATTCGGTAATTACTCATGTTTGGAAAAACGCGGCGGGAAAGGATTCCCGCCGCGCACGACGTTATTTAATTATACGTATAAATCGCGCCGGTCGCTTTGTTCAATCGTATTCAGGCGTTCGATGAGTTTGGATTTCATCTCCCCGTCGGGGATTTTCGCCAGTTCGTCGCGGATGCGCGCGTCGCCGGCGGCGCGCGTTTCATTCGAGGCGTAGTCCACGAGATATTCCTTCAACGTGGTTAACGCGTTGGGTGTGCAATACCGTTTGATAAAACCCGGGATCGCGAATTCCATGAAATGTTCGCCCGTTCGTCCGAGACGATAGCAGGCGGTGCACCAGCTCGGGACGTATCCGTCCGTCAGCAATTCGCGGACGACGACGTCGAGCGGGCGAATATCGCCCAACTGGAATTGTTCGCGGTCCATCACCTGCGCGTCGCCGACTTCGGTGTATCCGCCGATTTCGATGCGGCTGCCCGCGTCGATCTGCGAAACGCCGAAAGCCATCACGTCGCGGCGCAGGGACGGTTCTTCCCGCGCGGTGAGAATCAGGCCGGTGTACGGCACCGCGACCCGCAGCGTCGCGATGACGCGCTTGAAATCCAGATCGTTCACGAGATGCGTTTCGTCGAGATTCACGCCGCAGGCGGGGCGAAGGCGCGGGAAGCTGATCGTGTGAGGCCCGCAGCGGAATCGATCCTGCAAATGCAGCGCGTGGCTGACCAGACCGAGGACTTCAAATCGCCAGTCGTACAGGCCGAACAGCGCGCCCAGTCCCACGTCGTCGCAGCCGGACTCCATCGCGCGGTCCAGCGAATCGAGGCGATAGAGAAAATCGCCTTTCCGCGTTCCGCGCGGATGATATTTCGCGTACGTTTCGCGGTGGTAGGTTTCCTGGAAAATCTGGTACGTGCCGATGCCGGCTTCATGCACGACGCGGAAGCCTTCGTGATCCAGCGGGGCGGCGTTGATGTTCACGCGTCGAATTTCGCCGCGGCCGATTTTGATGTCGTACACCGACCGCACGCAGCGGGCGATGAATTCCGCGTCGTAGTTCGGGTGTTCGCCGAAGACGAGGATCAGCCGTTTGTGCCCGACGTTTTGCAGCGCCTCGACCTGCTGATACAGTTCCTCGTCGCGGAGCGTTCGACGAACGGCCTCTGAATTGCTGACGCGAAACGCGCAGTACAGGCAGTCGTTGACGCAGTCGTTTCCGATATACAACGGCGCGAACAACACGATGCGATTTCCGTACACCCGGTTCTTGAGATCGCGAGCGGCCTGGAACAACTCCTCCACCAGTTCCGGATCGTCCGCGCGAAGCAGAACGGCGGTTTCCTTCACGCTCAGCGCTTCCTTGGAAAGTCCCTTCGCCAGAAGCTCGCGGAATTCCCCCGGGTCGGGCGGACCGGCCTGGAGCAGCGATTCGAGGAAGGCGTCGTCGATGAAATCGACGGCTTCGTCACGTAACGTCATGTTCGGCAGTGTTTTCATTGTACAACCTCCGTGGACATCAACGTCCGCCGGATATAACTCGGAGAATCTCCCCTTCCGATTCCGATGGTTCTTCCCGTCGCGGTGATCCGGCGAATCCAGGTGTCGTGGAATTCTTCCGCCGATTCCTGAGAATCGGATTTGTGCGGGTAAATTTCGTACAGCGCGCGATAGTTCGGAGGCGTGACGTTCGGCATGATGACGTTCGCGCCCCACTGCAGGCCGGTTTGGTAGGCGTCGGCGGGGTTCAGCGTCGCCAAGGCCGTCGTGCTGGGAATGTTCGCCTTCGGACACGCCAGGCGCGTCAGCGCCAGCATCTTTCGCGTGGTCAGTTCGTCGTTGGCGGGTTGCTCCTCGCCGGGGGTCGTCGCTTCGCGCCCCAGGGGTGTTTCCGGGTGCGGCAGGTACGGGCCCAGGCCGATCATGTCCGGCTGGAGCCTGGCGAACGTTTCGATATCGTCGGCAAGATCGTCGAACGTTTGGCCGGGGATGCCCACCATCACGCCCGTACCGACTTCATACCCCAGGCGACGCAATACGGCGAGCAATTCCATCCGATCCGTCGCCTCCGCCGATCGGGGAGGATGAATTTTCCGATACAGCCGTCGGTTGGACGTTTCAAACCGCAACAGATATCGATCCGCGCCGGCGTCTCGCCACTGGGCGAGTTCGTCTTCGCTTCTCTCGCCGAGACTCAACGTGATCGCCAGGGACGAAGTTCTCTCGTCGGACCGGATCGCGCGGATCACCTCGGCCATCCCGTCGGCGGTGATGTGCGGGTCTTCGCCGCTCTGGAGGACCACCGTGCCGTATCCGAATTGCACCGCCCGGGCGGCGCCGGCGAGAATTTCCTCCTTCGTCATGCGATATCGAGTCAGGTCGGTGTTGTCCGCCCGCAGGCCACAGTACCGACAGGATCGCCGACAATGATTGGAAATTTCCAACAGCCCGCGCAGGTGCACGTCGTCGCCGACGTTGCGGCGGCGAACGTCGTCCGCGTGTTTTCTAAATTCCTCCAGGCGCGCGGGATCGTTTTCCCGCAGCCGGGCGAGAATGTCAGTTCGTGACGGCATCGGTGGCAGGTGTCTCCGGCTGGGTGTTTCGTCCCAGGACAGCCGTGAAGGTGCTGCCCTGGTCGGGTTGACTTTCCACGGTAATATCGCCTTCGTACAGCTTCGCCAGTTTTCGGGCGGTGCTCAGGCCCAGGCCCGAACCGAGGATGTTTCGGGTTTTGTCGTTTTTAATCCGCGCGAAGTCCTCGAAGAGTCGATCCTGTTCCTCCGCCGACAGGCCGATCCCCGTGTCCGCCACGGCGAGGGTCACATGGTTCTCGTCGGCGCGGAGGGTGACGGTGACGGTTCCGCCGTCGCGGTTGTATTTCACGGCATTGGAGATCAGGTTGTTCAGGAGGATTTCCAGTTCGCCGCGGTCGGCGGACATGGTGAGAGTTTCCGGCGCGTCGATGTCGATCCGAATCCGTCGCGCCTGGGCTTGGGGCAGGAACGTTTCCGTGCTCGTTCGCGCCAGCGCGACGACGTCCACGGTTTCCCAGGTGCGTTTCTTCAGGCCGGATTCGATGCGCGTCATATCCAGCAGCTCGAAGATCAGATTCCGCATTCCTTCCATGCGCAGGGAGCAACGCCGGATCATGTCGTCGTACGCGGAAAGTTCCTCGCCGTTCGTGCGATCCGCCAGCAGATTCAGGTATCCTTCCACCGCCGCCAAGGGGGCTTTGAGTTCATGCGCGAGCACGGAAATAAACTCGAACCGACAGCGCCGCTTTTCCTCCGCCAGTTGCCGCGCCTGTCGCTGGAGCATCAGGTGCTTGACCGCCTTGCGAAGCGTCCCGCGCAGGTCTTCGGGCGTGAACGGTTTGGCGAGAAAATCGTAGGCCCCGCGCTTGGTCGCCAGGATCGCCGTTTCCAGGGACGCGTACGCGGTGATCATGATCGTCAGGATGCCGCTATCCTCGCCGCCGATGCGCTCCAGGACGTCCATGCCGCTCATGCCGTTCATTTTATGATCCAGCAGTAAAATATCCGGGCGCGACGCGGCGATGGTCTCCAGCGCCTCTTCCCCGCTGGAGGCGTGGAACAGGGAAAAAACGACCTTTCCCTGTCCGTTCGGCAGGTCGATGGTGAATCCCTGAATCACGCGCGCGACGCCCAGCCGCATGCCTTCTTCGTCGTCCACCACTAAAACCCGCAGGGATGTTTTCGTTTCGGTCATCATGTTGCCTTGAAATTTGACGGGTGGAACATCCGCTCCACCGCGCTGGTTTTCCTTGTGTCTTATGTCTTCGAGCGTCTGGGCAATGTGACGGTAAACGTCGTGCCCGTCGGTCCCTTGGCGGCGTCGGCGTTGGATTCCACGCGGATGTCGCCCGAGTGCATTTTCACGATGCCGTACGTCACCGCCAGTCCCAGACCCGTGCCCTTGCCGATCTGCTTGGTCGTGAAGAACGGTTCGAAGATTTTCTCGCGGTTTTCTTCCGGGATGCCCACGCCGGTGTCGGTAATCGCGATCGTCACGTCGTCGGCTGTGCCAGTGGTGGTCACCGTCAGCGTTCCGCCGTTGGGCATCGCGGCGTAGGCGTTGGAAATCAGGTTCGTCAGCACCTGGGTGATCTGATCGCCGTCGAGTTCCGCGTGCGGATCCGCCAGGTCGTGTCGCGCGTCCACCCGGACGTCGGCCGGCTGGGGAATCACTTTAAGCGTCTGCTCGATCAGATGACGGACATCGGTTTCCTGGTAGATGACCTTGTTCTGTCGCGAAAAATGCAGCAGGCCCGAGACGATTTTTTTGCAGCGATCGGCGTGCCGGGCGATCATCTCCAGGTCGTCGCGCATCTTCGGCTGATTTTTGTATTCATCCAGCAACAGGTGGGCGTAGACCAGCACGATCCCCAGGGGGTTATTCACCTCGTGTGCGATCCCGGCCGCCAGTTGCCCCATGCTGGCGAGTTTCTCCGACTGCATCAGCGCCGCCTGCGTGGAGGCGAGCTGTTCGTGGGACAGGTTCAGTTCCTTGACCGTTTTTTTCAGCGTCTCGATGGTGTACGGCAGGCACATTTCGCTTTCGGCGAGACCTTTTAAGATCGCGGTGGCGTGGTCGCGGCAGGTTTCATAGCCGCAGGCGCCGCAGTTGAGTTCGTCTTCGTGGCTGAATTTCCCCATGCGTCGCAGGATGCCTTGAATTTCCTCCTCGTATGGTACGGGAATGCGCTGATCCTGTTTCGTAAAGCGACGGGAAAGATCGAGCGTCTCGAAGGAGTTCATCTGCGCCGCCCAGGCGTCGCGGTCCAGGCGGCTGGTTCGTTCGCGGACGTATCGGCTGACGTGGGAGCGACGGCTGTAGAGCGGATCCCGGCTGGTCATTCCCGCGCCCATGATGCAACCTTTGCAGCAGAGCACTTCCAGCAATTCGGAGTTCAGGTCGCCGGCGCGGAATTCCTCCAGGGCGTCGAGGAATTCGTCGCGTCCCTCGGCCGTCACGACGTTCCCGGCGATCAGATCTTCCCGGATGTCGGCGGCCTGGAGCAGACCTCGCCGGATCGAAAACAGCGCGCCCTCGGCGGCGACGGGCGGATCGAAGTCGCCGTCTTCGACGGAGTCGGGGGTGAGTTTGGCTTCGGTGAACATGTCGCGCAGCTCCGCGAACGTCAGGGCTTCGTCCACTTCGTCCGGTACGGCCGGGGCGGTCACTTCCCCCTTCTTGGCGATGCATGGGCCGAGAAAAACGATACGAAGATCACCTTTGTGGAGGCTTCGCAACACGCGAGCGACGGCGACCATCGGCGAGACGATCGGCGCGAGATGCGGCAGAAGGTCCGGCTGATATCGTTCCACGTAGGCGACGATTCCGGGACAGGTGGTGGCGATGTAGCGGTGTCCGTTGGAATTCGCCAGCAGCTTACGATACCGGTCGGCGACCAGGTCCGCCCCGACGGCGACCTCGACGACGGAATCGAATCCCAGCGCGCGAATCATTCCCACGAGCCTGGGCCAGGGGACGTCGGAAAATTCCGCGGGGAAACTCGGCGCGATGATCGCCGTGACGGGCGCGTCGCCCTGCAGCAGTTCCCGCACCTGTTCCACGGAGGAGATCACCTGCTTGGCGTTCTGGCTGCATACACGCACGCAGTTTCCGCAGCCGATGCATCGCTCGGGAATCACCTCCGCCTGCCCGACGGCGATGCGGATGGCTTTGGCGGGACATTCACGCACGCAGGTGTAGCATACGCGACATCGTTCGCCGATCGTTGTAACCAGGCCGTTGTGTCGCATACTTTCACGTCGCTATCGTATCTGAATTCCGCGGAGGCGGAAAAACCACCCTAACTCGATTCCGACGTCGGATTAGTGCTTTTCCACGGGAGCTTCCCGCAACAACCTTCGCACCTCCGCCACGATCTGCTCCGGGCGGACGGGTTTGTTGACGATCACGTCGGCGTTCATCCAGGATTTCATGTCCGGGGAGACGCCCTGGAAGCTCAGGCTCGTAGCCGCGGTGACGGAGGTCAACAGAATCACGGGGGTGTCGGGGTACAGCCTCTTGACGTGATGCGCCAGGACGAATCCCGCGTCGGATTGTTCCATCATCACGTCCAGGATCGCCAGGTCGGGCCGGGTCATCAGGAGCTGCTCTTCCGCGTCCTCCCTCCCCCCGGCGGTGACGATCTGATATCCCTGCGGGGTCAGGATCGCGGTCAATTGCTCCAGGATGTCCAGGTCGTCATCGACAAGTAAAATGGTTTTCCCTGTACTCATATCGTCATCTCGTTTCGTTTCGGGCGCGAGGGAGTTTGATCAACCCTGGGCCATGGGAATGTTTCGCATCGTGTAATGGGTGTGCAGCAGGTGGTGACTCTTTTCGCCCAGCGGCTCACCGAGGTATTCCTTGTACAAACGCTGAATCCACGGATTGCTATGGCTGGTGCGCAGCGGCGCGTCGCGGTCGATTTTGTACAGCGCCTTTAATCGCGCCTGCACGGCTTCGGGGTCCACGTTTTTCGGTTGTCCGCCGCCGTTGATGCATCCGCCGGGGCAGGTCATGATTTCGATGAACTGCAGGTCGTTTCGTCCGGCGACCACTTCGTCGAGCAGCTTGCGGGCGTTGCCCAGTCCGCTGACGACGGCGGCGCCGAGCTTCAGACCGTCGATTTCGATATGCAGTTCCTTGCAGCCCTTCAGTCCGCGCAGCGGTTGAATTTTCAGGTCGTCCAGTTCCTTTCCGGTGATCAGGTAATGCGCCGAGCGGATCGCGGCCTCCATCACGCCTCCGGTGGCGCCGAAGATTTTGCCCGCGCTGGAGCGCTCGCCGAAGGGCGTGTCGGCGGGGGACGGCTCGAGGGCGTTTACGTCCACGCCGAACTGATGCAGCAGGCGTCCCAGTTCGCGGGTCGTCAGCACGTAATCGACGTCCGGGACGTGATTCCGGGCCATTTCAGGTCGGGCGCACTCGAATTTTTTCGCGGTGCAGGGCATGATCGACACGCTGACGATGTTCGCCGGATCCACGCCTTCGCGTTCGGCGAAGAAACTCTTGATCAACGCGCCGAGCATTTGCTGCGGGCTCTTGCAGGTGGAAACGTTCGGCAGCAGTTGCGGGTAGAACGTCTCGATGAACTTGATCCATCCGGGCGAGCAACTGGTCATCATCGGCAGCGTCCCGCCGGTCTTGACGCGATGGACCAGTTCGCTGCCTTCTTCCATGATCGTCAGGTCCGCCGAGAAGGAGGTGTCGAACACGCGGTCGAATCCCAAACGCCGCAGCGCCGCGACCATCTGTCCGTCCACGTCCTTGCCGGCGGGCAGGCCGAATTCCTCCGCGAGACTCACCGACACCGAAGGCGCGTGCTGCACGACCACCATTTTCTCCGGGTCGTTGAGCGCCTGGATCACTTCGTCGATGTAGCATCGCTCGGACAACGCGCCCGTCGGGCAGACGTTGATGCACTGGCCGCAGTTGACGCACGAGGAAACGTTCAATCCGCCGTCGAAGGCGGTACCGATTTTCGCCCGGCTGCCGCGTCCGATGAAATCGATCGCCGCGACGGACTGGATTTCCTCGCACATCCGCACGCAGCGGCCGCAAAGAATGCACTTGCCCGGATCGCGCACGATCGCGGGACTGGACATGTCCATTTCCTGCACGCGGCGCGGACCTCGGTACACCCGCTCGCGGATGCCCAGGTCCTGCGCGAGTTTTTGCAGGTCGCAATGGCCGTTGCTGTTGCAGTACAGGCAATCATCCGGATGATTCGCCAGCAGGAGCTTCACGATCGTCCGTCGCGCCTCCAGCACGCGCGGTGTGGCGGTTTTGATCTTCATGCCTTCCGAAACGGGGAACGAGCAGGAAGGCGTCAGCGTCGGGGACCCTTCCACCTCGACCACGCACATGCGGCAGGCGCCGCTGGGCGGCAGGCCGTCCATGTGACACAGCGTCGGGACGTGAATTCCTTCCCGCCGCAGCACGGACAAAATCATCTCGCCGTTTTTGGCTTCCACCGTTCGGCCGTCTACTGTCAATGTAATCATGCGAACACGCGGTCCTTTCGCGAATTTTTTTATGAGTCCACGAATCCCTCAGGGACAGGTTTCTCGAATTTCACGAATCGGTGATTGGCAATTCGTGCAATTCGTGTAATTTGTGGACGAATTTATTCGGTCGGTCCAAGTTTGTTATTTCGGTTCCGTAAACGCCAGGTCGCATCGCAGGCAGCGTTTGGCTTCGCAGATGGCGGCGTATTCGCTGATCGCCATTTCCACCTCGGCGAAGCTTCGCACGCGTTCGGCGACGGGACGCTCGGGGGCTTTCACCCGGCGCGGGGGCAGTTCGTCTTCGTCGCTTCCGTTGTCCACCGGCGGGACGTACACGCAGGGCAGGTTCACCTTCGGCAGCGTTCGCGGGGCCTTTCCGTGCACGTAGCGGTCGATCATCTTCGCGGCGTTTCTGCCCGCGCCGACCGCCTCGATCACCGTCGCCGGTCCGGAGACCACGTCGCCGCCGGCGAACACGCCGGGCCGGGACGTCATCAGCGATTCGGCGTTGGTTTTGATCGTGCCCCAGTTCGTGCGATCCAGGACGTCGATCCCTTCGGATTCCGGTTCCTCGCTGATCGCGACGATCAGGGTGTCCAGCTCCAGCTCGAATTCCGAGCCCTCGATCGGTTCGGGTCTCTGTCGGCCTGACGCGTCGCGCTCGCCCAGCCGGTTTCGCTGGAACTTCGCCCCGACGAGTCGGCCGTCTTCGATTTTCAACTCCAGCGGAGTGACGAGTTCTTCCAGTTCGACGCCCTCGACCAGCCCGGCTTCCACTTCATCGGGATAGGCGGGCATTTCGTCGCGCGTCCGACGATACAACACCGTCACGCGCGAGACGCCCTGCTGGCGAAGGGCGACGCGGGCCGCGTCCATGGCGCTGTTTCCGCCGCCGACGATTCCGACCCGCCCCTTGGCCATCTCCTTGCGGTGCAGGTTGTGGGCCTTGAGGAATTCCATCGAAGGAATCACGCCTTCGGCGTCCTCGCCGGGCAGGTCCAGCTTCTTGCTCTTGTGCGCGCCGGTGGCGATGTAGATCGCGCGATAGCCTCTCTCCAGCAATTCGTCGATCGTCACGTCCCTGCCCAGAACCGTGTCGTAGCGCATCTCGATATTCAGGTTCAGCAGCGAATCCATCTCGCGACGAACCAATCCGCGCGGCAGGCGATAGGCGGGGATCGCCGCTTCGAGCATTCCGCCGGGCTTGGCTTCTTTCTCGAAGACGGTCACGCGGTGTCCCATCAACGACAGGAAGTGCGCCGCCGTCAGGCCGGACGGACCGGCCCCGATCACGGCGATGCGCGCCCCGTCGGCCGTCGCGGGTTCCGCGGGCTGATTCCCGACCTGCGGATTGACGTGATCCACGACGAATCGCTTGAGGATCCGAATCGCCACCGACTCGCCGCCGGTCGCCCCGGCGCGGCAGGCCTGCTCACATGGATGATGGCAGACGCGGGCGCAGGCCGACGGAAACGGGTTGGTCTGTCGGATGACCTTGTAGGCCTCCTCGAATTCACCGCGGGCGATGTGGGCGACGTACCGCCAGACTTCCGTACCGGCGGGGCAGGCGTTCTGGCAGGACACGCCCACCAGGTCCGTGCACGCGCCGGCGGGACACTGGCGGTCGTACAAATGCGCTTCGTATTCGTTCCGGAACCATTTCAAGGTGCTCAGCACGGGATTGGGCGCGGTTTGCCCCAGCCCGCACAGACTCGTCGTCTTGATGGTCTCGGCGAGTTTCCGCAGTTCCATGATTCCGCGGAATCGCAGCAGCGCGTCGATGCCTTTTTCCATCCGGCTGGGACGGAGAATCGCGTTGAGGATTTCCAGCATGCGCTTCGTGCCCTCCCGGCAGGGGATGCACTTTCCGCAGCTTTCCGACTGGATGAACTCCATGAAAAACCTCGCGAAGTCCACCATGCAGGTCGATTCGTCCACGACGACCAGGCCGCCCGAACCCATGATCGTTCCGAATTCCTTCAGGGCTTCGTAATCGGTCGGCAGATCAAGGTACGCCTCGGGGACGCAGCCGCCGGAGGGTCCGCCGATCTGGACGGCTTTGCATTTTTTGTTGTTCAAAATACCGCCGCCGACTTCGTACACCACCTGCCGGAGCGTCGTGCCCATGGGCACTTCCACCAGACCCGTGCGACGAATCATGCCCGACAAGGCGAAAACCTTCGTGCCCTTGGAGCCTTCGGTTCCCATGGCGGCGAACCACGCCCCGCCGCGTTGGAGAATCATCGCCAGGTTCGAGAGCGTCTCGACGTTGTTGATGACCGTCGGTTTGTCGAATAATCCCCGGACGGCCGGGAACGGCGGCCGGGGGCGCGGCATGCCGCGCTTGCCTTCGATACTGTGAATCAGCGCCGTTTCCTCACCGCAGACGAACGCGCCGGCGCCCTTCTTGATCGTCAGGTGCAGGTTGAATCCGCTGCCGAGAATGTTGTCGCCCAGCAGGCCGTAGGACTTAGCCTGTTCGATGGCCGTTTCCAGACGCCGAATCGCCAGGGGGTATTCCGCGCGAATGTAAATATACGTTCGCGTGGCGCCGATGGCGTACGCGGCGATGATCATCCCTTCCAGCAGCCGGTGCGGATCGCTTTCGCAGACCGCGCGGTCCATGAACGCGCCGGGATCGCCCTCGTCGGCGTTGCAGATCAGGTATTTCTGGTCGGCGGGTTGGTTCATGGCGAAACGCCATTTCCTGCCGGTCGGGAATCCCCCGCCGCCGCGACCTCGCAGACCGCTCGTTTCCACTTCCTTGCAGACTTCATCCGGCGTCATCGACCGCAAAACCTTCGCCGCGGCGGAATATCCGCCGTGGGCGATGTATTCGTCGATTTTCGTCGGGTCGAGAATTCCGCCGGCCGCCAGCACCACGCGCCGCTGGATCGCCAGGAACGGATGCTCGTCCAGCCAGGGAACGTTTTGCCACGGCTCACCGGCGTCGCGAAACTGCCCTAGGGGCGCCTTGCGGGGAAGGCGCCGTTCCAGCAGCGCCGACAGAATCTCCGGAACCTCGCGGGCGGTCATGGCGCTGAAGCTCAGCCGCGCCTTTCCCGGAATCTGCACGTCCATCAACGGTTCTTCGGAGCACAGCCCAATGCAGCCGACTTCCACCACGTCCGCGTCAATGGATTCGCGCTTCAGGAATTTCTCGACGGCTTCGAGGATTTTCGCCGCTCCGGCGCCCAGCCCGCAGGTTCCCGTACCGATATACACGACCGGTTTGTCAATCGTCTGCCGACGCAGGCGCTGCTGCATCGCCGTCAAGGCCGCCGCGTCGGATCGAACGGACGCCCAGGGTTCCACCTGCAAAGCCGACAGAAGCGCCGGCGCGATCGGCTGGGGAGCTTCCCAGCAACGGGGAGTTTCGATTGCGGCATTCTTAGACATCGACGACCTCCTTCTGACGGCATTCCTGAATGATTTCCATGAGTTTGCGCGGGGTTACCTTGGCGTAGAACTCGCCGTTGACGCTGACGACCGGCGCCAACCCGCACGCGCCCATGCACGCGACGACTTCCAGGCTGAACAACCGATCCCGGGAGGTTTGTCCGGGTTCGAGCTTCAACTGCTTCGTCAGTTCGTCCAGCACCTTCTGCGAACCCTTCACGTGACAGGCGGTTCCGCGGCAGACCATGAAATGGAACCTGCCCTTCGGGTGAAAACGAAACTGGTTGTAAAACGTCGCCACACCGTAGATTTTGCTCGCGGGAAGGTTCAGAAACTCGGCGATCTTCGCCACCGCCCGGGGTGAAATGTATCCTTCCGCTTCCTGGACTTCCTGGAGAATCGGGATCAGGTGATCCCGTCCCGCGCCGCTATGGCGATTCAAAATGTTGTCGATATCGGCCGTAACCACGTTAGCGCCTTTCTTCTTGTGTATGTTGCCGGGCGAAATACGCCACGGTTTCCAACGATGTCGTGATGTCCACCTGCTCCAGGTACACGTTGGGGGGAACCCGCAAGGGAACCGGAGCAAAATTCATGATTCCTTCGATACCGTGCGCCACCAAAGTGTCGGCCACCTCCTGCGCCGCGGAGACCGGCACGGCGATAATTCCAACGCTAATCTTCTGTTGTTCAATGATCTCACCCAGCGCGTGCATCGGATAACACCGGCAGCCGTTATGGACGCAATCCACACGATGCGAATCAATGTCAAACGCCGCCACAATCGCCAAATGAGGCCGTCGGCCATGAAAATACGCCAGGATCGCCCTGCCGATATTTCCCAACCCGATCAGCGCCACGTTCACGCGCTGTTGACTTCCAAAGAAAGCCTCAATGCTCTCCGACAACTCCGTTACGTCATATCCCTTACTCGGGCTGCCCATTCCGCCAACCGACATCAGGTCGCGTCGCACCTGCGCCGGCGTGACTCCCGCCACCAAAGCCAGATCATGGGAATGAATGGTTTCCTTTCCCTGCTGCCGAAATCCGCCAAGGAGCCTGCTGTAAATGCTTAATCTAGCTACAGTTTTGTCTGATATTCTGTTCGGCATACTTATTGGCGCAGCTTTTGTGAACGGAATAACGCTGTGAATCATTTCACAATAGTATTATCGGATTCTTTACCGAATCTGTCAATAAAAAATCCAAAAGAAAGCAAAAAAAAGTGATTTTTTTCACAAAGGAAGGTATGAAATCAAAGGGAATCGAATCAGAAATCAATGAGAATATTGCAACGAATCACGACAACGGAATCGAGAGGAATCCATTCCGTGTTCCCTGCCGAATCGCTGAGCTTCCTACGGATTTCGCGTGAGAGAAACATCAACCGGGCCCAGGTCGTGAATGCGTTCGCGGCGGGTGGTCCAGCGCAGAACGTTTCGGCCGTGCCTGGCGATGTATGTTTTCCGGCGGCGGAAAGGAATCTCCACCCTGAACCGCCTTCCGGCATGAAGCACGGTAATATGAAGAGTCAATTCCTCCGCGTCGTTCGGCGCGATACAGTTGAATCGCCAGCCGGGCCTGCCTTCGATGGTAATGATCTCCCTCTGGATATCTCCGACCGTGTCCTCGGAAGCCCGGCAGGACGAGATCGTCAACTCCGACGGATCGCCGGGGTACGTGGTGAGAATGGCGGAGAGCCGATCTCCCGAAAACACGCGCTCGGCGATCACGCGCGGTTCGGGCGCGGTGGAACAGCCGGAGGCAAAAAGGCAGAAAAGGAACGAACCGAAAATGATGATCAAAATACGTTTCAGCACGAGTTTGCGAGGACCATGATGCAAGGCGGCATACCTTTCGGGGATACGATCGCGTCAAATCCGGATACCGTTTCCGAGGTGATCCGCAATCACGCGAAGCGGCCCGGAAAAAGCCGGCGCCGCATGATTGTGGATCACACTCCGGCGACACGCAAGAACATTATGAGTACCGTGAAACCACACGAGCGGAAGGCCTTGATGTGGCCACTGTCCTTCAACTCCGGTTCTCGCTTCGCTCCGGAGGACAAGATTTGGTGTTATGAACTGCTCCTGACGTTGACGGCGCCCATCATGGACTTGCCACACAAGCGTTGTTTCGTGTACTCTTTGTTTCATGGAATGCCGTTTCCTCTTAGGGAGTTTTCCCATGGATGCCAATGAGATCGTGAAAGAAATCGCCCTGCAGGCCCGGCAGGCGGCCGGGGTTCTCGCCGCCAGTCGCGGCGCCGCGCGCGACGCGGCGCTGCAATGCTGCGCCAACGCGATTCGCGCCGCCAAAGAACCCTTGCAGGCGGAAAACGAAAAAGACCTTGCCCGTTCGAGCGAGCTGGGCCTGACCGACGCGATGGTCGACCGCCTGCGTTTGACCGACGCGCGCATCGACGCGATGGCGACGGGGCTGGAGGACATCGCCGCCCAGACCGATCCCGTCGGACAAACGATCGCCGGATACAATCGTCCGAACGGCCTGCGGATCGAGAAGCGGCGCTGCCCCATCGGCGTGGTGGGCATCGTGTACGAATCCCGCCCGAACGTCACCGCCGACGCCGCCGGTCTGTGCCTCAAAAGCGCCAACGCCTGCATCCTGCGCGGCGGGAAGGAGGCGATTCACTCGAACCTCGCCATCGCCGCGGCGCTGCGGAAGGGTCTGGCGGCCGCCAATCTGCCCGAAGCTTGCGTGACCGTGCTCGAATCGACCGACCGGGCGCTCGTGCCGGCGATGGCGACGGCGGAAGGATTGATCGACCTGATCATCCCCCGCGGCGGGGAGGGATTGATCCGCGCGGTCACCGAAGCGGCGACCATCCCCGTCATCAAGCATTACAACGGCATCTGCCACGTCTACGTTCACAACGACGCGGACCTGAAGATGGCCGAGGTCATCGTCGTCAACGCCAAGTGCCAGCGCCCCGGCGTGTGCAACGCCGCCGAGACGCTGCTGGTCGACGAGAGCATCGCCAAAGCATTCCTGCCGGATCTCGCCCGGAAACTTCGCCTGAACAAGGTGGAACTTCGCGGGTGCGAAACATCCCGCGCGCTCGTGCCGGACATGAAACCCGCGACCGAGGACGACTGGCGCGAGGAATATCTCGACCTGATCCTTGCCGTCCGCGTGGTCGAGAATCTGGAGGCCGCCATCGAGCATATCAACACCTACGGGTCGAAGCACACCGACGCGATCGTCACGGACAACGTCGTGGCAGCGGAGCGGTTCACGACGGCGGTCGATTCCGCGAGCGTGATGGTCAACGCCTCGACGCGTTTCAGCGACGGCGCCCAGTACGGCCTGGGCGCGGAAATCGGCATCAGCACCGACAAACTCCACGCCCGCGGACCCATGGGCGCCGAAGATCTGACGACCTACAAATGGATCGTCACCGGCGCGGGACACGTGCGGGAGTAAGAACAAAGCGGGACGACCCCAATGGTTAGCCCGCGAAGGGAGGTTCGTCTCATGAAATATGCACATCGCCGTTTTTCACGCGGAATTCTCTGCTTTCTTGCCGTCGTGACGGCAGTGGTTTGTTACGGGTTTTCCGAAGGAAAGAAACCCATAAAACCGACGCTGGAAGAAACCAAAGCCGCCTATGCCCAGGCGGACAAGGCCTTGAACGCCGCGTGGAAACAAATCGAAACGAAATGGAAAGACAAACCACTGCGACTTGAAACGCTCCGAGAGAAACAACGTCACTGGATCCGCTATCGGGATTATCATTCCAATGAAATGGTGATGCGCGACTACAACCTTACCGCGGAGATACTCAAAAACAGCGTGGAGCACTGGCAGACGATGACGCATATCACGCGGGTGCGAACGCAGATCCTCCGCGCGATCCTCGATGCCGCTAAGAATCCGCCGGAACTGACGGGAACATGGACGGATGGTTACGGCGGCTCTCTGACCCTGGTGAAAGTGAATGACGATCAAGTCGCCTTCACAATCGACGTGGTTCGCGGGCCGACGTACCACCTCGGAAACCTTTGGGGGTTGGCGGAGATCAACGACGGCATCATCCGCTATACGGACAAGCAAAATCAAAAGAAGTACAAGAAAAAGCCGACCTGGCTGACGTGGATTGATCGCGGGAATCATCTCGAATTGCTCGAAGCAAACTCACATTTTTACTGCGGTGCGCGGGCCTATTTCAGCGGCGACTATTATCGTGTGGGCGATGTTACCCAGGCCCAACGGCAACGTGTCCTGAAACAGGCGCGAGAGAATCCTGAGTGGTAAGTGAACGAAATGGAATCCCAGCCGAAAAGGATGAGTTCAATATGAAAAAAGCGAATCCATCCGGTGGAAACAAAACGTCAGGAACAACATTTGAACTCACTCCGCGCGAGCGGCGGACGCTCCAGGCGTTCCGGGCGCAGTATAAACTTCGGTTCCTGACGAAGTTCTTTCTCGTTGTCACGCTGCTGTATTGCATCGGTGTGGGCGGGGTGAGCGTCTTTTACGCGTATGAAGTTTTCATCGGCGGACGGTCCATCGAGTCCATCGAAGCCCAGAGCGCCTCGCCGGAGACGATCAATCAGAAAGCGGCCGAGTTCATGCCCTTCATCCAGGATCTTCAGGAAATAGATTTTTTCGGCGTCGGCTGGACGCAGATTCTGCACGCGATTCTGCTGTTCTACATCGGCAGCCGCAGCTTCCGGGCGCTGAACCGGCTGTGGCATCACACGCCGCGCGCGAAACTGGCGCTGAAACTCGCCCAGCGCCTGGAAGAACTCGGCGAGCTGGATTTATCCGACAACTCCAAAGAGGCGTCATGATTCCCGACGACGACATGCCCCTGCTGTGCCACCGTTGCGGTGCTGACCTGACGCCCGGAAAGGGCAACTTCTACGTCGTGCGCATCGAAGCTCTCGCGGACCCCACCGGCCCGCGATTCGACGATGAAGCCGCCGGCTGGTCTGCCGAGGACATCGACGCCGAGATCAACGCGCTGATCGACGAAATGAAAGACCTCTCCGAACAGGACATGATGGACCAGATTTTCCGCCGCCTGACGATCCACCTCTGCAGCCGCTGCTACCGGGAATGGATCGAAAACCCCACGGGAAACTGATCCATAACGATCTCGCTTGTTGTCATCCTGAGCGGAGCGAGTCTTCGAGCGAAGTCGAAGGACCTTACGCCATCGAATCCGTGAAGTTCTTCTATTTCACTCATTGGGCCCTCATACCATAGTGTTTTTGACGCCTCATTTTTCATAACTCCCGCACCGGCCGTATTCTGGAAAATTCGCACCTGTCCCAGTCGGTCCAAAACTGTACCGTTCTGCCCAATTCTGCCATTTCTCGCCAATTCCTGACGCATCCTGTACTGAAGAGAACGCGAATGTCGCGAATAAGAACGAATAAGACCAATAGTGGTGTTTTAATAACACAAAAAAGATTCGTCTTCATTCCTAAGGGATCTTCGATTCGCGACATTCGCGTTCTCTTATCATGCGGATACATGAAGTGCGGCCTCTACCTTATCCGTCGCGCTTCGAAATCCCGCGCGCAAACGTGGACGTTGCGGGCGGATGATTTTTCATAACCCACGGCCGGGCGGGGAGAAATAAAATTATTATTTTTAACGGCGCCGAAGATTTAGACGACCCGTTTCGCGCGCGCAAAACGGGATTCCGGAAATGAAATCTTCCACATTTTCCCAACAACACCGACCGATCAACGAGTCCCGCGTGTCAACACTTACTTTCACCCACAATGTTCAAAAAAGAAATCCACGGTTTTTGCTGATATTGATGAAACCATCGTGATTGTTTTTATCGCCTGAAAGGCGAAGATATACCAGCCCAGGGCAACGCCCTGGGTTTAGGGTACGTCTATCAATCTAAGCCCTGTAAGGGCGTGACAATCTGTCACGCCCTTACAGGGCTTGGGATAAAGACAATTCATCCACCCAGGGCGTTGCCCTGGGCTGATATGTTTCAGCCCGTTGTTCTGAAGAAAGAACGGATCGATATCAGGAATTGTAGGTAAAGGTAAGCGTGTCAACGCGGGGTTTTGCTAACTTATCATCCTCAAGAAACGGCGGGTTAACACCCGCCGCTCGTTCTGCGATCACGCAATCCTTGCTTGGCGGAGCTTACCTGTGGCATTCCTTCGGAACCCGCTCCGCCGGGTTGGATTTCCCCCTTCCATCAATAATTCCGCGCGGTAGAATACTTCACGAAAGAAAAAGCGGGTTCGGGCGCCGTGGTTCGCGAAGCAACCACGTTCAAGGACAAAAGAACATCTGCGCGGCGGGAATCCCTTCCCGCCGCGATAACGACGGGGAAAGGAGTAATTTGATATGGAACCTATTGAGTCAGGAATTACCCAAAAGAAAATTAAAGAAAAAACCACCTTTGCTTGGCGGAGCTCCTGCTCCGCCAAGTTGGATTTCCCCCTTCCATCACAAATCCCGCGCGGTAGAATATTTTAATAAAATAATGGGTAAGGTTGTCTGTTGGGCAATTTGTAACCTGCAACATATGGCATCCGAAAATTTGTGCATAATAAGTTACATATCCTACACAAAGGCTTCAATACAAGCTTTTGTGCATCCAAGTTTATGAAATCTTCTTAGGAGCAATGCTGGAGAATTTATCATGGTAAAAACGAGAAATAAAGACACTGTAGCAACGTTACAGGGAACATGTTATCCAGCCCTTGCATAATGGAGCGTTTTGGTCGTTTGCCATCGGCCTTGCGTT
>JAFGJE010000141.1 GCA_016929245.1 Phycisphaerae bacterium | reverse complement strand
TTCACGACGCATCACAACACGCTGCACTGCGACCTGTTTTTGCGGATCAGCCCGGAGCTGTACCTTAAGCGGCTGCTTGTGGGCGGTATGGAGCGGGTGTACGAATTCAGCCGCAATTTTCGGAATGAGGGCATCGACGCCAGCCATAACCCTGAATTCACGCTGCTGGAACTCTACGAAGCCTACGCGGACTACAACGTGATGATGGAGATCGCCGAGGAAGTGATCTCCACCGCGGCGGCGCCCTGCGCCGCACAGACCGGTCCGGAAGCCGACCGCATGGAAGCCGAAGCCGCCCGGCTGGACGCCGCGTGCGAGTCGGCCGACAAAGCCGTCGCGGCAGGAAAGGTCGACGCCGAAGCCGCGAAGCACGCCAACGAGCGTCGTCAGACCGAGGCGGCGGAATTGCGCAAGACCGCCGCGATCTATCGACAAGCAGCCGAGATGGTCGCCCAGGGAAAAATCGCTTTACCCTACGGCGACACCGTCATCGACTACACCACGCCCTGGCGACGGGCGAAGTACGCGGACCTGCTGGAAGAACACGCCGGCGTGAAGATGGACGACGTCCCCGCCGTCCGCGAAAAGGCCCGCAAACTCGGCATCGCGGAGCACAAGATGGCCGACGCGGTCGTGATCAACGAAGTGTTTGAAGCGACCGCCGAACCGGCGCTCACCCAGCCGACGTTCGTGTGCGATTATCCCGCGGAGCTTTGCCCGCTGACGCGCCGCGATCCGAACAACCCCGACATGGCCTTGCGGTTCGAGCTGTTCATCGCGCACATGGAAATCGCCAACGCCTACACGGAACTCAACGATCCCGCGATCCAGAAAACCACCCTCACCCAGCAACTCCACGGCGAGGGCGACGAGACGATGCGCGTCATGGACGAGGATTTCGTGACGGCCCTGATGCACGGCATGCCGCCGGCGGGGGGGATGGGCGTGGGCGTCGATCGCGTGATCATGCTGCTGACGAACACCGCCAGCATCCGAGACGTGATTTTATTCCCATTATTAAAACCGGAAGTAAACGAGCCCCGCGAGTAATCGCGGGGTAATGATATCATGTACAAACTCTTCCTCTGTCTTCGATATCTGCGCAGCAAGGTCTTCGCGTACTTCGGTATGTTGTGCGTGGCGCTGAGCGTCTGCCTGATGCTCATCGCCGTGAGCGTCTTCACGGGGTTTCTGAACAAGATCGAGACGGCCGCCAAGGGACTGTTCGGGGACATCGTGATCGAGCCGGCCGGCGAGCGGGGCTTCGCGTATTACGACGAATTCATCACGGAGATGAAACAAAAGATTCCCGAAGTCGAGGACGCCGATCCGTTCATCCTCAGCATGGGAATCCTGTCGATCGAAGCCGAGAAGGAATTCCGCCAGGTGGTGCAGATCGCCGGTATCCGCCTGCCCAGCCGGGCGCGGGTGACGGATTTCGAGCAAGGCCTGTTCGTCCAGGAAGGCGGCGAGAACCCGACGTTTGACGTTCCCCTCTCCCGGGCGATCGAACGGCTGAACGAATACCAGGCGTTTCTCCGGAAGATCATCGAACGCGAATTCGCCCCGCAGTTGGCGACGATGACGCCCGAAGAGCGAATCGCGTGTTTTGAGGGAGCGGGACGGCTGTATCTTCTGTATCGAGAGGAACTCCCCGACGACCGGAAATATCTATTGGACCAACTCAGCGGCGCGTATCGAAATCTCGTCAGCGCCCGGACGCGCCTGAAACTCGCGCAGCACGGCGACAAGGAACTGACGGCCTTGCGGGAAGAACTCCGGAAGCTTGAAGAGCGCGGCGCGTCGGCGGATGAGAAACTGGACGTGGAAGACGCGATCCGGGAGAAGGAAAAACTCACCGGCGTCCAACCGGCCCGGAAACGCGTGATCCTCGGGCTGGGCATTCCGGGTACGACGTTCCGCACCGACCAGGGCGAAACCGGGCGGTATCTCCTGCCGGGCGACAATATCTTCCTGCACTTCGTCCCGCTGGGGGAGCGTTTCACGTCCGTCGAGGGCGTCCCGTCGAGAATCGCGAAATTCACGATCATCGACGATTCCTTTTCCGGCGTGCACAGTATCGACTCGAAGATGGTGTACGTGCCGTTCGACACGTTCCAGACGCTCAACAACATGGGCGATATCGTCTCCGAGGACGGCGGCGTGGTCACCCCCAAACGGTGCAGCCAGATTCATATCAAGGTGCGCGGCGAGAATCTCACCGAACCCGAACTGCGCCGCGCGCGGGACAAGGTGTGGAACCTCTGGCTGGAATTCCGCCAACGATATCCCGACGCCGCGACGCGGGACGTGGACATCGACACCTGGCGGCAGCGGCAGGCGCACCTGATCGTGCCGCTGGAGAACCAGCGGACGCTGGTGATTATCGTCATCGCCGTGATCTGGATCGTCGTGGTGGTGCTGGTATTCGTGATCTTCTACACCATCGTGACGCAGAAGACGCGCGAAATCGGCGTCATCAAAGCGATCGGCGGAGGAGGATGGGGCGTGGCGGGGATTTTCCTCGGATACGGCGCGGTGGTGGGATTGATCGGTTCGGTGTTCGGCGTCCTGGGCGGGTGGGCGTTCGTGCGGAACATCAACGTCATCCAGGACTGGGTCGCCAAGACGTTCGGGTATCGCGTCTGGTCGCGCGAGCAGTTCATGTTCGACCTGATCCCCGACCAGGTGGACTGGCACGCGGCGATCTTCATCGTCGCCAGTTCGATCCTCGCGGGCTTGATCGGCGCGCTGCTCCCGGCGATCCGGGCCGCCCGCATGCAGCCGGTGGAGGCGCTGCGATATGAGTAAACGAAAGAACAAACCGACGACGGATTCGCGGGCGCCCGCCCCGCCGAAGGGATTGGTCTCGGCCCGTGACCTGCACAAGACCTACCGCATGGGCGCGGTGTCGCTGGAGGTGCTGCGCGGCGTGTCGTTCGACGTGCAGGCGGGGGAATTCATCACGATCTACGGCCATTCCGGCAGCGGAAAGAGCACGCTGCTGCACCTGCTGGGCCTGCTGGACGAACCGACGAACGGCAGCGTGTTTCTGGAACAGGACGACACCTCGACTTTCTCCCGCCGGCGTCGCAACGCGATCCGCAACCGCGACGTGGGATTCGTCTTCCAGTTCTATTATCTCCTGCCGGAACTGTCGGTGCTGGAAAACACGCTCTTACCGGCGATGGTGGAACATTCCACGCTCGCCTGGCGCGGAAAGAAAAAGGAACTTCGCCGGCGGGCGGAGGAAATTCTCGTGGAACTCGGCCTGGGCGACCGGATGAAGCATCGGCCTAAGGAACTCTCCGGCGGGGAGCGACAGCGGACGGCCATCGCCCGGGCGCTGGTGAATCAACCCAAACTCCTGCTCGCCGACGAGCCCACGGGCAACCTCGACAGCAAGACCGGCCAGAAGATTATCGACGTGCTCGTGCGGCTGAATCGGGAGCATAAGCAGACGATCCTGATGGTCACGCACGACGAAGAACTCGCCCACCAACTCGGCAGAAGCCTCTACCTCAAAGACGGCAGGCTGGCGAAGACATAATATCTATATATGTCCTCCTGAGCCCCTCAGGGGTGAAGGACCCCACGGGTTCGGCGGCGTGAGATCCTTCACCCCTGAGGGGCTCAGGAGGACAATATAGTTTGTTGGAAATGCGAAAGGAACGTAATTCGGCGGGTGGCACCTTCAAGCGAGTCTTCTCGCTTGTGGGTGCTTCCGGAAATGGCACCCACAAGCTCGAAGACGAGCTTGAAGGTGCCACGACTTCGCTCAGACCCCAGGGGCTCCTGAGGAGATGACAGGATAAAGCGTGAAAGGAATGTTGAAGGATGTGCCTGGCGGTGCCCGGAAAAATCGTGGAAGTGCGTGACGCGGAGCAAGGCCAGCCCGGCCCGCAAGCGGTGGTGGACTTTCAGGGCAGTAAAGTCGAAGCGTCCCTGGCGATGACCCCCCAGGCCGGCGTCGGCGACTGGGTGCTCGTCCACGCCGGATTCGCCATCACCGTCCTCGACGAAGACGAAGCCCGCGAAACCTTCGAGTCCCTCAACCTCGCGTTGGGGAATGACCCGTTATGAACCAGGAAGCGATTCAACAACTCGTGGAGCAGATCAAAACGCTCTGCGCCGGGCGGGAGCGGATTCAGTTGATGGAAGTCTGCGGCACGCATACGGTCAGCCTGTTCCGTAGCGGCGTCAAGAGCCTCCTGCCGAAGAACCTGCGATTCATCAGCGGGCCCGGCTGCCCGGTGTGCGTCACGTCGCAGGGATATCTCGACGCCGCCTGCGCGTTGGCGGACCGCCGGGACGTTACGATCTGCACCTACGGCGACATGGTGCGCGTCCCCGGTTCGACGGGCAGCCTCGCGGAACGACGCTCCGCGGGCGCGAAGGTCGTGGTCGTCTATTCCCCGCGCGACGCGCTGAAGCAGGCCCGGTTAGCGCCGGATCGAAAGATCGTCTTCCTCTCGGTAGGTTTCGAGACCACCACCCCCGGCTCCGCGGCGACGATCCTGGAGGCAGCCGCCGGGGGCGTGGAGAATTTCTTCATTCTTCCCGGCCACAAACTCGTCATCCCCGCGATGCGGGCGCTGCTGTCAGCCGGGGATGTTCCGATCGACGGATTTCTCTGCCCGGGGCACGTCAGCGTCGTCATCGGCGCCGACGCCTATCGTCCCATCGCCGAGGAATATCGCAAGCCCTGCGTGGTGGCGGGGTTTGAGCCGCGAAATATGCTCGAAGGGATCGCCCGTCTCTGCACGCAAATCGTCGAGAACCGGGCCCGGGTGGAAAACGTCTATCCTGCCGCCGTCCACGACGAAGGCAACGTCGTCGCGCGGGAGATGGTGGATCGCGTGTTCGCCCCCGCGGACGAAACCTGGCGAGCGATGGGCGTGATTCCCCAAAGCGGCCTGTCGCTGCGCGAGGAATTCCGCCGATTCGACGCCCGCAAGTCGCTAAGCGTGTCCTTCGGCCCGGACGTCTGCCCGCCGGGCTGCCGCTGCGGCGACGTCATCCAGGGTAAACTCGACCCCAACCAGTGCGCCCTGTTCGGGAGCGCCTGCACCCCGCTGCAACCCGTGGGCCCGTGCATGGTCAGTTCCGAGGGCGCCTGCGCGGCATGGTACAAATACGGCGGGGAGTAATTCTGTCATCCTGAACATCAGCCTGTCTGTCATCTCCTAAGGAGCCCCAAGGGCCTGAGCGTAGCGAGTCTTCGAGCGAAGTCGAAGGACCTCACGCCTATCTATACCTGCAAGACCCCGTATTTGATCTTGACTCCCCCGGAGGAATCTTCTAAGATTCCCCGATTCCCTTTAGTCCGATAATCGGATGAAAAAATGGCGGATTCGCGGCATGGATGCTCACGTCGGCATTCGTGTCTCGTTTTTTCGTGTATCCTTGTCCGCTGTACGTGCGCCGGTGAATTCGCCGGGCGGTACGTGGGAGTGCATTGAAACGAAAACCGGACAGAATCGATTCCAAAACAGGAGTATTGACGTGGCGCTGAATATTGTGGTTTGCGCGAAGCAAGTGCCGGACACCAAACGAATTACCGGCGAAGCGATGAAGGACGACGGCACGGTCAACCGCGGCGCCTTACCGGCGATTTTCAACCCCGAAGACCTTAACGCCCTCGAGACGGCCCTGGAAATCCGCGATCAGCACGGCGGAACCGTGACGGTTGTCACCATGGGTCCCCCGGCGGCCTGCGAACTGCTGCGGGAGTCGTACTATCGCGGAGCCGACCGCTGCATTCTCATCACGGATCGCCGGGCAGCCGCATCGGACACGCTGGCGACCAGTTATATCCTGAGCTGTGCCGTGAAGAAAATCGGCGCGGACCTGGTTCTCTGCGGCCGGCAGGCGATCGACGGCGACACCGCCCAGGTCGGCCCGCAACTGGCGGAAAAGCTGAATTTCGCCCTCGTGACGTATCTCGAAGAACTCATCGACGTGACGGACAAGACCCTCCGCCTGCGTCGCAACATCGGGGCCGGGTGGGAGGACGTCACCACGAAACTGCCCGCCCTGGTGACGGTGATGGAAACCGCCAATCACCCCCGCCCCTACGCCTCCAAGCGGCTGATGAAGTATAAAAACGCCCGCAGCGAGGGCGAAATCGCCGGGCAGGTCAAGGCCGAGTGCGCCGACGAAAGCGAAATCGCCAAACGGTGCGAAGCCCTTAAATCCAAGGGCCTGCTGATTGAAAGCTGGAATCTCGACGATATCGAAGCGGACCTGAACTGGTGCGGCATGAGCGGCAGCCCCACCAAGGTGCACCGCATCCAGTCGGTTGTGCTGACGGGCGGAGAATACCACGAAATCGACCCCTCGGATGACGGCATCGGCCAATTCGTCGGCGAATTAATTCAGGAGCATACTATCGGATAGGCTGGATGACCCGTTAACCCGTTAACCAATCAACCAGTTAACCAGGAATAACCATGATAGAAAAAAATACACAAGGCGAAGTATGGGTGTTTGCGGAGCAGGAAGAAGGAAAGCTCTCGGACGTGCCGCTGGAGTTGCTCTCCAAGGGACGCGAACTGGCCGACACGCTGAAGGTGCCCCTCGGCGCGATGCTCCTGGGCCACCTGGTGAGTTCCCAGGCCGCCAAACTCATCGCCCACGGGGCCGATAAGGTCTACGTCGTCAACGACGAGCGGCTGGGCCATTATCAGACCACCTCGTACACCGCGGGGATTTGCAGTCTGATCACGGAACACAAGCCGCAGATCGTTTTGTTCGGCGCCACGGCGATCGGGCGCGACCTCGCCCCGACCATCGCCAGCAAAATGAAGTGCGGCCTGACCGCCGACTGCACGGACCTCCAGATCGGTGACCACGAGGACAAGTCGGCCGGGAAAACCTACGAGAATCTGATGTACCAGATTCGCCCCGCGTTTGGCGGGAACATCATCGCGACGATCGTGAACCCCGAGCGCTGGCCTCAGATGGCGACCGTCCGCGAGGGCGTCATGCCGATGAGCGAATCCGACGAATCCCGTAAGGGGCAGGTCGTCGAGTTCAATCCCAACTTCAACGGCCTGTCGCTCCCGATGGAACTGCACGAAATCCGCCGTCGCCCGAAGAAGGTGAACCTCAAGGCCGCCCGCATCATCGTCGCCGGCGGCGCGGGCGTGGGGAGCAAGGACAATTTCAAGCAATTGTGGGACCTGGCGCACTGTCTCGGCGGCGCGGTCGCGGGTTCCCGAGCGGCTGTCGACCTGGGATATATCGACCACGACCACCAGGTCGGCCAGACCGGCACGACCGTTCGCCCCGCGTTGTACATCGCGGTGGGAATCAGCGGCGCGGTGCAGCACCGGGCGGGGATGCAGGAATCCGCGAAGATTCTCGCGATCAACGAAGACCGCGACGCCCCGATCTTCGGCATCGCGCATTACGGGATCGTCGGCGACCTGAACGACGTCGTCCCGCGGCTGACCAAAGCCATCCGCGGCGGCATGAGCGTCAAGACGACACATTAAAATAAGAAAGGCTATCACAAAGGCCACTAGGACCACAAAGATCACTAAGATTTTTTATAAAAAGATTCTCCTTTGTGAACTTCGTGATCTTCGTGAACGTAGTGATTTCTTCTGATTTGAAGGAAAAACCATGGCGAATTTTTACACCGATAACGACGACATTCAGTTCCTCTTCCGGCATTTCGACCTCGAGAAGCTGGCCGACCTGCAGGAGGAAGGTTTCCGATTCCACGACGAGTTCGATTTCGCGCCCGCGGACGCGAAAGAGGCCGTCGAGAACTACGAAAAGATTCTCGAAAACGTCGGGCAGATCTGCGGCGATGAAATCGAACCGACGGCCGAGGAAACCGACCAGGTCGGAAACGTCCTGAACGAGGACGGATCGGTGACGTACGCCCCGGGTATCGCCAACGCCCTGCGCCGCCTCAGCCAGGCCGACTGCATGGGCTTCACGCTGCCATATCGCTTCGGCGGAATCAACTGCCCGCAGTTCATCTTCACGATCACCAACGACATGGTCAGCCGCGCGGACGCGGCGCTGATGAACATCTACGGCCTGCAGGGCAACGCCGACACGATCAACGCCTTCGCCGACGATGAGATCAAGGACTACTACTTACCGAGAATGGCCTCCGGCGAATGGACCGGCGCGATGGTGCTGACCGAACCCGACGCCGGTTCGGACCTCCAGGCCGTCAAGACCCGCGCCTACCAGGACGAGTCCGGCCAGTGGTTCATCCACGGCGTGAAGCGGTTCATCACGAACGGCTGCGGGCAGGTGCTGCTGGTGCTGTGTCGCACCGAACCGGAGATTTCCGACGGGCGCGGACTGTCGCTGCTGGTCTGCGACCGCGGGCCTAAGGTCAAGATTCGCCGCCTGGAGAACAAACTCGGCATCCACGGCAGCCCGACGTGCGAAATTTACTTCGACCACGTTCCCGCGCGCTTAATCGGCGAGCGCCAGCGCGGGCTGATTACCTACGTCATGAGCCTGATGAACGGCGCGCGGATCGGAATCGCCGCGCAAAGTCTCGGAATCGGCGAGGCCGCCTATCGCGTCGCCCGCGATTACGCGCACAGCCGCAAGCAGTTCGACACCGCCATCGAAAACTTCCCCGCGATCCGCGAGCTTCTGGTGGACATGAGCGTGGACGTGCAGGCCGCCCGCGTGCTGAATTACTACGCGACCTACCACGTGGACATCGAAAACGCCGCCCTGCGGAAGGAGCACTTCGGCAAGTTCGCCAATGACGAGGACAAGAAAGCCAACAAGCAGATCATCCGCAAAGTCGGGCGCTACAACAAACTCCTGACGCCGATGAGCAAGTACTACGCCTCGGAAATGTCGATGCGCGTCTCCAACGGCGCGATCGC
>JAFGJE010000140.1 GCA_016929245.1 Phycisphaerae bacterium | reverse complement strand
GAGTTCGGTGACTGGGACTAAGTCGTAACAAGGTAGCCGTAGGGGAACCTGCGGCTGGATCACCTCCTTTCTAGAGGATATATCTAGACAACCGGTAAGCGAGACCCTCCTCGGAGGACAACCCCTCGTAAGTGGAGCGATCCACCCGGAAGGTTAAGGTCAGCACGACCTCGTCCTTCGCCAGAAGGGCAACCCATCGGTAACGATGGTATAACGACGACTCACTGTTTAACTTTCCAGAAAAACCCCGGTCTTTCGACCGGGGTTTTTTCATGCGCGCTGGTGGCACCTTCAAGCATCGCTTCGATGCTTGTGGGTGCTCATGCTCCGAATGAAATACGAGCTCCGCGCGTCAACGCGGGGGATTTCTTTCATTTCAAACACCCTAAACGGCGGTTTTGACACCCGCCGCTCGTACTCCGATCGCCAATCGCCAATATCTGCAAATTTCCTTGCTTGGCGGAGCTTACCTATGGCGTTCCTTCGGAATCTGCTCCGCCAAGTTGGATTTCCCCCTTCCATCAAAAATCCCGCGCGGTAGAATGCTTCTCGACAGAAAAAAAGGATTCGGGTGCCGTGGTTCGCGAAGTGCAGCGAAGCAACCACGCTTGAAAGCACGTGAATAAATGCGCCGGAAAACACACTTTCGTCAAAAGGGATTAAAAGATGATTGTACAAAACGACATCTGAACATGGATGTGTAACAAGTTACACACCCTATTCCTTATTCGTCCGCACGTAGGCGAGTTCCTGCAATAACAATCAACACAGTAACCGGCGCGATAATCCATGCCACTTTTTTCATTTCATGTCTCCGAGCAGAAAACGGAAACCAATGGAATATCTCGCGTGCAACGAGCCCCTATGGGATCTTCGGCCTGCCCCCAAGGGATGGCACGCTCTACTGACTTGGTGAATCATTTTATTGTTTATCGAAAACCTTCAGCGCCTCGTCGCATTTTTCGGGGATTTGTGTGTTATTGACGGGGATGGTTTGCCATCGTTTTTTTGTCATTTCAATCACTGGACGGGCCTTTGGATCGCCAAAGGAACGCAAAGCGCAGACCGCATAATAGGTTTCACCGTATATTTCTCTGCGCCGACGGGTCTGCTTCGTTCCGACGTCGCTATTCCACCATCCGGTTTTGAGTTCCTGGTTTTCCCAGAATGTATCGTGCTGTTTCAGCAAATCGATAAGGATTGGAATGGCTTGCTTATATCCAATGTCAATCCAGATCCGTATGATGTCGCCGCGTACCAAGTAGTGTTTCGGGTCACGAAACACGGGTTCCAGTTTCTCTCCGGCGACGGTTCCGCAGGAGACGATGCCCTGCCTGGCTTCTTGCGTCGTATTGTAGGCGCATCGGCTCATATAAAATGGAAGCAATTTTTCACAACGCAGAGAGGGGATTTTAATTCTGCAAATCCTTTGGATTTCAAGGTGATCCAGATATCGCTGCGCTCTTTTCGTCACGGCGGGATGATCTTTCATATACGTTTTAACAGCCGCCTCAGGATTGGTTGCCAGAAAGGCGAGAAAGTAATCTTTCAGTTCCAGCGGTTGTAAGTCTTCGGGATCGACAATGCCATAATTGCCCGTGCCGGGTTTTCTACCATAGATTCCGCTTCGTTTACGAAGGAACCAGAGATTGTCTTTTCCCGCGTCTTTCACAAGAGGCCGACAGGACAAAACACTGTTACCCGTGTCGAGAATATTGATGACAGCATTGGGATCATTTTGGGGAAGGGAGTTGTGAACAGGATCAAAACCGTGGGATATATCGATTCCTCCAACGCGTGGGGTCAGGCCGTAGTGAATTGTAATCGGCATGCTTTTTTTCTTTTCGCTTCCTTTCAACACCTCATGAATCACAAGCGTGGCGTGGTGTTCATGGTTTCGACCTTCATGGGGTTTATTCTTGTGCAAGACGAATTGAATGGAGGCGGCGTCGAGATGTCCCACGACGATCAGCTCCGATCGTTCCACGACGGTGGCATCATCATGACTGGGACGTAACCATGCGCCGACAAAACCGGTTTGTAATAGAACGATGATGAAACTGATCGATAGCGTTCTGTTTGCAGCCATTGCGTTGTCCCCTTATATACCGTTTAAAATTATGGCTTATTGTTCTTCCGCACGTAGGCGAGTTCCTGGAGGCGGGGGATTTGTACTCGTAGTTCTTCGGCGGCGGTCGTTTCGGGGTAGTTGTCCACCACCTGGTGGGCCAGTTGCACGGCTTCGGCGTAGCGGTGACGTTCCATCAGGTCGACGATCCGGTCGCGGATTTCCCGGACTTCCTGGATGCGGGCGTTGTCGACGAGGGTCGGCATCATGGAGCGGATTTTCTCGGCCTCCTCGGATTTGGCGTAGGTTTCCAGGAGTTTGTGCGCGCCGGCGAGCGCCTGTTTCCACTGCCGGGCCTGCGAATTTTCCTGGATCACGGCGTAGAGACGGTGACGCTTTTCGGCGTGGAAGGTCGCGGCCTCGCGCTGCACGCGCGAGAGAAGCTCGTCGGCTTCCCGCGAATGGGGATACGAGCGTCGCAGATGTTCGGCGACCTGCCGGGCCTCCTCGAATTTCGAGACGCTCATCAGGTCGCCGGCGTGTTTCACCTGGCCGGAGATCAGCTCCCGCACCTGCTCTTCCTGCCCGGCTTCGACCTGCTGGTGAAACACGCCCAGCCGCTCGTGATCCGGGACGATGTCCCGCAGCCGGTGCACCAATTCACCGGCGTCGTCGAAGCGGCGGTCCAGCAGCGCCGACTCGATGTCGCGCGAAAGGTCGTCGGCCTGTTTGGAGATCGCCTTGCGGCGCTTTTCCCGCCGTTCGTCTTCCGTCAGGAGCACGTTGGCGTTGAGTTCCGAGAGCTGCCGCAGCAGTTGCGGCATCATGTCGCCCTCGGCGGACTGGGGCATGTCGCCGACGGGTTGCGCGGCCGGCGCTATTTCCAGGGCGTCTTCATCCTTGCGGTTGAGATTCATCAGCACCCGCAGCATGCGTCGCTGGGCGAAGGCGGATTCCTCCCGTTGGCGGATCAGCCAGGCGGCCGCCCACAACCCGCACGCGGCGATGAGTCCGGACATGAACGATCCGGCGGCATACGCCCAGACCTGCAACGCACCGCGTTCGTCCCGCGGGGTCTGGAGAATCCAGGCGACGCTGATTAAGATCCCGGCCGCCGCTGCCAATCCCGCCACAAGGTACAAACACGTTACAATCACCCCAGTGGTGGAGGAACCATCCGAAGACTTCGCGTTCTCAGCCATCCGTAACCCTTTATATTCAAGGAGCCTGTATTATCCACGACCTAAAGGAAAAACACAAGGATTTCCCGGATCGATCCGAATGGCGCAAAAAAACGCGGAACGGACAAGCCGATTCTCGTGTCGACTCGCCGTTCCGCGGATTTCTTTATAACCATTTCGCTCTATCGCGAGGATTTCCCCCGCCCTCGCATTTGCAAACCGAAGAGCTTAATGAAGCCCGTCGCGTCGGAGGGGGTGTATTCCTGGCCCATGGTGAAGCTCGCCAGCTTGTCGGAGTAGAGACTCTTGGGACTCTCCACACCGGCAGCGGTCGCCCGGCCTTTGAAACACTTGATCCGCACCGAACCGGTGACGTTCTTCTGCGTCCGCGCGACGAACGCGTCCAGCGCCTCCCGCAGGGGGCAGAACCATTGGCCGTTGTAGACCATCTCGGCGTACTTCAAGCCGATCTGCTGCTTGTAGTGCAGCGTGTCGCGATCCAGCGTGATGCTCTGAAGCGCCCGGTGGGCTTCGTGGAGGATCGTGCCGCCGGGCGTTTCGTACGCGCCGCGGGACTTGATGCCCACCAGCCGGTTCTCGACCAGGTCCACCTGCCCGACCGCGTGCTTTCCGCCCAGGGCGTTGAGCTTCTCGACGATCTTTTCGCCGGAGAGTTTCACGCCGTCCAGCCCCACGGGCAGGCCGGCTTTGAAATCCACCCGCACGTAGGCGGGCGTGTTCGGGGCCTTCGAGAGCGGCACGGACATCACCCACAGGTCGTCCTTCGGTTCGTTGCGCGGGTCTTCCAGGTCCGCGCCCTCGTGGCTGATGTGCCACAGGTTGCGGTCGCGCGAGTAAATCTTCTTCTTGCTCTGGGCGATGGGAATGCCTTTGGCTTTGGCGTAGTCGATGGCCGCCTCCCGGCTGGTCAGCTCGAAGGAGGGATCCTTCCAGGGAGCGATGATCGTCAGCTTCGGCGCCAAGGCCATGAAGGTCAGCTCGAATCGCACCTGGTCGTTGCCTTTGCCGGTCGCGCCGTGTGCGACGGCGTCGGCATGGTATTTTTTCGCGCAGTCCACCTGGCCTCGGGCGATCAGCGGGCGCGCGATGCTCGTACCGAGCATGTACACGTCTTCGTAGATCGCGCCGGCCGCCAGCATTTTGAAGCACCAGTCCTCGGCGAATTCCTTGCGGAGGTCGTCCACCACACACCTGCTGGCGCCGCTGGCGAGGGCCTTTTCCTCGATGCCTTCCAGTTCGCCGGCGCCCTGGCCGACGTCGGCGACGTACGCGATGACCTCGCAGCCGTACTTGTCCTTCAACCACGGCAGGATGACCGAGGTGTCCAGCCCGCCGGAATAGGCGAGCACGACTTTCTTAACCTGTTTCGACATTTGAATTATCTCCTGCGCCGCGGGGACGCAAAAAGGTGTTTCCATGATTTCTACAAAAAAGACAGAACGGGGATTCTATGCGCAGAGGATGGGTGTTGGCAAGGGTCTCACGAACGTAAGACCCCGCGCCGCGGGCGAAGCGTCGAGACGACGAACACATTGTCGCCACTCAAATCCATGATTCGATAATTCTATATCGGCGTATCTAAACTGCCAAGTGATATTCCAGAAAAGATGTTTGAAGACGGATTGTCTTTCATAGGCCCGGAGGGCCGGCGGCGTTTAGCCGGGGATGAGCGAAGCGAGTCCCCGGATCCGGTTCCCCCAATCCCAAGTCCCGGAGGGACGGCAGCAAATCAGCGGAGATATCGTTCGTCGTATGGAATGTTATGTCGTTTTAACAGGGCGATAAGTTCTTCCTCAAATGTCATCTTTTTATGATGCTCAGGTTTGTGAAGGACATAAAAAATACCCCTTGGGTTCAATCGCTGCCGTCCCTTCGGGACTCGGTTATTTTTAAAACCCTTCCGGGGGTTCGCTGCGCTCACGCCCCAGCTAAACGCTGTCGGCCCTTCGGGCCTGGAAACAAATCAATTTTACTTCCCCAATCGTTTCAGCACCACGTCGCGCATGACGTCGCGGGGGGCGGGGGTGTCGGTCCAGCGTTCGAATTGGGCGACCGCCTGGTTGACGAACATGTCCAGGCCGCTGACGGTGAGGCAGTTCGCCTGCTTCGCCATCGAGAGCAGTTTCGTTTCGAGGGGATTGTAGACGGTGTCGAAGACGACCTTCACCGTTTCCGGGATGCGGCTCAGCGGACTTGCTTCGACGTTCGGGTACATGCCCAGCGCGGTGCAGTTGATCGCGATTTCCGCTTCCGTTTCGTCGGCCTGGTCGATGGATTCGGCGACGCAGCCGAATTCCTCCGCCAGCGCCTCGGCGCGGCGGAGTGTTCGATTGTAGATCGTCACGGCTGCGCCGTAATGACGCAAGGCCGCGACGAGCGCGCGACTGACCCCGCCGGCGCCGAGTACCGCGACGCGCTTACCGGCGAGTTGCTCCCGCGCGATATTCATCGCGTCGCACAGGGCGTCGATGGCGCCGGCGTAGTCGGTGTTGTCGCCGCGGAGCGAACCGGTTTCGTCGAGGGTGATCGTGTTGACCGCGCCGATCCGCACCGCCAGTTCGTCGCAGTTTTCCGCGCCGATATACACCAGCGCGTTTTCCTTGTGCGGAATCGTGACGCTCAGGCCTCGCAGGTCCAGCCACGGGCGTTCGTGCACGGCGTCGAGGAAGTTGTTGAACGTTTCGCGGCCCGGTTCGATCCGCAACGGCACGTACACGCCGTCGTATTCGGTCGCGGCGAAGGCGGCGTTGTGAATCGCCGGACTCATCGAATGGGCGATGGGACAGCCGATCACGCCGAACACCCGCGTTTCGGGATTCACCGCGTCCCAGCGGTACAGGTGCTTCATGTCCGTTACGGTCAGCTGTCCCGGGGCGGATTCCTTTCCCACGCCGAGCGAGGCGAACATGCCCCACGCGCCGAATTTCTTCGCGAGGATTCGCGTCAGCACGCCGTGTTCGCCCATCGCCAGGGCGAGTGTGGGTTTTCGGCAGGCGCGGATCACGTCGAACGCGCGGAGTGCGACGTCCGGGCCTTCCACGACGAAGGCGGTTTTGCTGACGGCCGCGGCGGAGGCGTCCATTTCGCGGGCAATGTCGTCCAGGTTTTCCGGGCAATGCTCGAAATCATGATGGCTCAAAATGGTCGTCCCCGTCGGCCTGTCGTCGGCGGGCACGTCGATTTCCACGTCGATGATCTCGACGCTATCGAACGTCCCCGCCGCGGTGAGGATTGCCAGTCGGTGCGATTCTTCCCCGTCGAAATAACCGCCTTCCCGCACCGGCCGACACGTCGCCAGCACGGCGCACGGCGCGTCGCGGAGCAGATCCGCCAACTGTTCATCATCCGGGGGAGGATCGAGATAATCCAGCCGGCACTCCACCATATCCGCCCCCTCCGCGACGGCGGCGACCATCTCCGCCCGCATTTCCTCCACGGTTGTCGCGGTCAAGGGACAAATCAATCGCGTTGTCGTTTCCACGGGATTCATAGGCGACAATCATATCTCCGAGGTTGGGATGGAGCAATGTTCAGTCTGTCGTGAGACTATGCTTGAGACATTCGCCCGGTTCCAATCCGTGCATACGGAGTTGATCGACGGGGCGTTCGGGTTGGCCGGTGCGGTGGGATAAATAGATCGCGTCGATGACGGCGTGGGTGAGGAGGTTCTCAGCCGCCGAGCAGGCGTATCGTCCTTGGGCGTCGCCGGCGGGGACGGCGGTCAGGAACGCTTCGGCCTGTCGCTGAAAGACCACGCGGGGCGAGGCGTCGTCACGGAGATGGTTCAGCACGTCGCCGTCGGAGTTGCGGATGACGCGGGACTGGCTGTTCGCGGTGATCGATCCGTCCCGGCCGTGCAGGGCGAGCTCCTCGCTGACCGGTCCGGAAATGCGCGACGCGACCACGGCGGCGGTTCGGTCCTGCCCGTAGCGCAGGATCGCCGAGACGGTGTCGTCGGTGTCGTGCGGCGGTCGGGGTTCATCTCCGTTGCGAAACTGTTCCCGCGCGACCACGCCGTACACCTGCTCGGGCAAACCCAGCATCCAGACCAAAAGGTCGATGGGATGATACCCCAACTCCAGCAGCGCCCCGCCACCGGCGGACTGCTTGTCCCCCCGCCAGCGAAGCTCAGGCCCCCAGTTGAACAGGTAATGCGCCCGGGCGAGAAACACCTCGCCGATTTGATCTCGCTGTTCGTGGGCGCCGCGATACGAAGCGGCGAATCGCCGCTGCGTGCCGACCGCCAGCAGGAGCTTTTTCTCGTCGAAGCGCCGAACGAAGGCGGCCGCCTCGGAAAGGTTGCGTCCCAGGGGCGCTTCCTTCCAGACGTGGATGCCCAACTCCAGGCAGGCTTCCAGCAGTTCCGGCGCGTACATCGGAGGGATCGCCAGGAACACGGCCTTGGGCTTAGCCGACAGGAGAAGCTGGCGGTTGTCGGTGTAGGCGGGAACGTTGAATTCCCTTCCCGCTTCCTCCACCCGCCGCGCGTCGCGGTCGGCGACGCCCACGAGTTTGGCGCAGGAAGTATCCGTCAGCGCTTCGAGCGTTCGCCGCCCGAACGCGCCCAAGCCGATGACAGCCGCGGGAATGGATGGTTCGCTCATACGATTCCTGCCTTGGAACGCGCCGGATACCCCACGGAAGGGTAGACGCCGACGCCCCGCCTGTCAAGACGGCGTTCGCCGGGTTGAGACGGTTGCGATGTTGTTTTTGTTCTTTGTCGCGCCCGAGCCGGCCTCGTTGTGCCTCCTTCTTCCGGCGACCCTTGTTTTTCTTCGCGGTAAACGTCATTCCGCATATTCGTCCCGCAATAACAAAAACACTTCCGCCGGATAAAACCCGCTTTGGCAGAAAAAGAGGAATAAGCAGGATATCTCTCGGAATGGATTCCCGCTGCTTTTTGGCGAGGATCGAGAGGATAAAATACAGGATTGTCTATTCGTACTCATTCGGCACGGCACAGAGGATGACAAACGGTTCGTCGGCTGAGGTGTTCCTGTACTGGTGCTTTTCATTGGGCAGAACCACCGCGAAATCCCCCGCGGCAACCGGATGTTCGGTTCCATTTTCATCCACCAGCACGCCCCGGCCGCTGATGATATAATTCAAATGCTCGGATTCATGGGTGTGATAGGGGGTGTGCCCTTCGGGCTGAATGGTAAACACCCGGAAGCAAAAAGAAGGCGT
>JAFGJE010000139.1 GCA_016929245.1 Phycisphaerae bacterium | reverse complement strand
TTGCCCCGCCAGCCATGCCGACCCGCTTATCTATTGCGCCAAACGCCCCCGTCCATCAAAATTCAATACATTGTGGGATGATTGTGAATTATAATCTGTCATCCTGAGCGGAGCGCAGCGGAGTCGAAGGACCTCACGCCTGGCTACCCGTAAGGTCCTTCGACTCCGCTGCGCTCCGCTCAGGATGACAACGTGATATTTTTTAACGTGACGTAGTATCAGAACTTGTCGAACCACAACATTGACAACGCGAAGAAAATCCGATATGATCCTCCTGTCTGCCATGGCAGAGGAGAGTTTTCATGTCCGACGCGACGCTGAACGCGAACTGGCAATTGTTTCTGGATGACTGGGCCGTCGCCCGTTCCACGGGATTCGACCGAATCGTGCATTCGCCCCAGCCGAAGGGCGTGGTGATCCCCGCGGACAAACCCTGGGAAACGCGCGCCGCGGTTCCCATGTACGTCTGGCGGGACGAGACGGGCGTGTTTCACGCCTTTTACAACGCCCTGTGGTGGGACGACAAGATCGCGGAGGAAAACTCCAGTCCCGGAGTTCGCCTTGACCGGGCGCACTGGTCCCGCGCCTCCGTTGGGTACGCCGTCAGCCGCGACGGCCTGCATTGGAAAAAACCCGACCTGGGACTGATCGACGCGCCGGCGGAAATCGACCGCTCCCGCGGTGTCGTCCCCCAGCCGAGGGGCGTCACGCGAAAGAACAACATCGGCGTGCCGATCGGGTTTATCCGCGACCTTCACCTGTACGGTAATGTCACCGACCCAAAGAAGCGTTTCGCCGTTCGACCCGGCATCTGGGAAATCACGCGGGCCGACCCCGCCAAGGCGTACTTCGCCGAAACCATGCCGGACGTTCTTCACGACCCCGATTGGCGGGACAAACTCATCGACGCCGGCGGCACGTTCAATCCGCGCCGGCGCGTGCTGCATTTCTGGGACGACGCGCACGAGGAATGGGTCGCGATGGAACAGGGAGTCACGGGCCACTGGTTGCCGTCGCGTGAGATCGGCCGTTTTTCGTCGAAGGATCTCACGAACTGGCGAGCCGAATCGGCGTTGTATCCCGACGCGGCCGATCCGCATCGACTCGAACAGTACGACGAACCGATGCACCTGATTCCGTTCTGTTCCGACGGCCTGGTGCTGGGATTGCTCGCGTGGTTCTATTCCGACCGCACGGACCCGCTCGGTGGACCGACCTTCACCGACATCACCAAGCCGTGCGGGCATCCCGACAATTGGCCGTTCGCGCGAAAGGGGTACGGCGGGACGCGCATCGTCGTCAGCCGCGACGGAGGAAAAACCTGGGACCGCGCCGCCAGCCGCGTCGACTGGATTTCGCCCGGTTCGACGGACGAGAGCCCGGACCGCATCGCCTGGCCGGACTGCCCGCCGGTCTACGTCGGCGATGAAGACTGGTTCTACATGACGGCCTATAACGGAAATCATTTACCCTTCTGTGCCGATGAGAAGCAGACCCCGTATCACGTGCATCGCATGGCCGTCGGGCAGACCGTGTTGTATACGCAGAAGCATAACCGTTACGTCAGCCTGTCGGCCGGCGAGCAGGTCGAGACGCTCATCACCCGTCCCTTCCGGCTGGAGGGCGACGAACTGCAACTGAACGTCAACGCCTCGCGAGGACAGGTGCGCGTCGCGCTCGCCGAAGCGAAACCCATCCCGATTCTGCCCAACACCCCCACGACGGCGCCGCATTTCTACGACCGGACGATACTGGACGGATTTTCGCCGGACGATTGCGAACCGATCCGCACCGACGGCGTCGCCCAGCCGGTGCGATTCAAAAACCGATCCGTCGCGGAAGCGAAGGGCAAAACGGTATATGTGGCCATCGAAGCCGCCAACGCGGACATCTTCGGCCTACGGGTGGTGTAAACGAAAGACGAAACCATGAAGTATCTCCTGCTGGATGATCGAAACATCGCTTCAACGGACAACGCTCGACTGTTTCCCGGTCCGGTGCGGAAGGATTCCCGCAATCCCCTGTTCGGCGAGGAGAAGCCCTGGGAAGTGCGTTTCGACAACCTGTACCCCAACGTGATCTTCGACCCCGACGACGGACTGTTCAAGTGCTGGTACAATCCGTTCATCGTCGATGAATCCGTCCAGCGCACCCCGCCGGAGAAACGCGGGGAGGCTCAATACGATCAATTGCTTCCGCGTGAGATGGCCGTCTGCTACGCCGTGTCGCGCGACGGGCTGGTGTGGGAGAAACCCGAACTGGGGCTGGTCGAATTCGAGGGAAGCGCCGCGAACAATATCGTCATGCGTCCGACGCACGGGGCGGGCGTGCGGAACGATCCCGCCGATCCCGATCCAGAGCGGCGGTACAAGATGTTCACCTCGATGGAGGAAAAGCACGATCAACTCGCGGTGTCGTTTTCGCGCGACGGGCTGCGATGGTCCCCCTACATCCCCTGCCCGAACATCGGTTCCCACGGCGACACGCACAACACGTTCTTCCGCGACGAACGCGCGGGAACCTACGTCGCCTTCACGCGCCGCTGGGATCCGATCGGCCAACGCACCGTCGCCCGAACCCGGAGCGCGGACTTTGTCCACTGGACGCCGGCGAGCGAAGTGATGCGAGCCCTGCCCGACCAGCCGCATCGACAGACGTACGAATTGCAGGGATTCAACTACGCGGGAGTCTATCTGGGGTTCGTGATGATCCTCGACACGCGAAGCGACTTCGTGGACTGCGAACTCGCCTGGAGCGTCGATTCCGTCGAGTGGCGGCGGCTGTGTCCCGGGGAGGCGCTGATCCCCCGCGGGCCGAAGGGCAGTTACGATCACGGCTGCGTGTACAGTTCGCTGGAACCCATAGAACGCGACGGGGAGTTGTGGCTGTATTACGGCGGCAGCGACGACACGCACATGAGCTGGCGAAAGGGATGTCTCTGCCTGGCCCGGCTGCGAATGGACGGCTTCGCGGGAATGACGCCCGCGGACGCCTCCCGGCCAGGCGTCGTGGAAACCACCCCCCTGCGGCTGCAATCCAGCCGCATCACCGTCACCGCCGACGCGAAGGACGGTTCCGTCCGGGTGGAACTTCTGGATGATTCCGATGTGCCCTGTGCGCAAAGCGCGCCGATCACGGCAGACGCCGCCGACGCGCCGCTGACCTGGAAAACCGGGGACATCGCTTCGCGGGTCGGACGAAACGTGCGCCTGCGCTTCACCCTCACCAACGCCGCGCTCTATAGCTTCCGGATGTAGGGCGGATTTCACCCCGGAAACTCCGCGAGAATCCGCGCCCGTTATTCCATTGCGGATCGCGGACTCGTGCTTCGCCGTGTAGTACTGGAATTTATGAATCACGCCGGGCGGCACCCCCTAACGCCTTCTTATACCAAGTCAACAAAATAAAGGCCGATGTAGTCATTTGAATTTCTTTGAAAGTAGCCACGGGCGCAAGCCCGTGGATTTTCTTTCAAAGAATTTTTTATTCTCATAATCGAGGACAAAAATCAATGTTCTTTGCTATGTTTGGATTTCTTCCGGTTTCGGGGCGCTGGTTGGGCCTTCGTTTTTTAAAAATTCCCCCAGAAACGTCGCCGCCGCCACGGCATCCTGGCGGGCTTTGCGTTTGCTGCGCGTCAGTTGTCCCGCCAGGGCGGTATCGGCGTGGAAACTGCTGAGACGCTCGTCCCAGAGGCGCACGTCCCGATTCGACGCCCGCTGCAGCGCGACGGCGAAGTCGCGGGCCGCCCTCGCCTGTGGACCTTCCGTATCGTCCATATTCAAAGGCCAGCCGACCACCAGGCCGTCCACGTCGTATTCGCCCGCCAGCCGGGTGATCTCCGCGAGGATTTGCGGTTCCGGGCCTGCCTGCAACACCGTCACGGGCGCGGCGAATCCGTCCTCGGTAGTACCGACGGCAAGACCGATGCGCTTCGAGCCGTGATCGATTCCCATCCAGCGAGACATCCGATCTCCACCTAAAAAAAGTCCACGAATTTCACGAATTACACGAAGGAGTACCTTTTTGTTCGTGAAATTCGTGCATGGATTTGGGGGGACGCGGCGGGAAAGGATTCCCACCGCGCAAAACGCAATAACTCCATACTACAGATATTTTTTCCCGTAGGTTTTTTCGACCGCCGCGACAAGTTCCTTCAGGCGCTGGTTGTCGGTCTTTTTGCACACGAGCGTCGCGTCGGCCGAATGCACGATGATGCAGTCGTCGACGCCCAGCACCGCCAGCATGTGATCGTCGGAACTGACGATGACGTTGCGGAAGCTGTCCATGATGACGTGGTTTTCCGCGACGATGGCGTTGCCCTGCTGGTCCAGGTCCAGGACTTCCTCCAGCGAAGGCCAGGATCCCAGATCGATCCACTCGCAGTTCAGCGCGACCATCATCACCTTGTCGGCCTTCTCCATCACGGCGAAGTCGATGCTGATTTTCTCCAGCGTCGGATACACTTTCGCCAGCAGCCCGGTGATGTCCTTTCCCTGGGCGGACGCTTCGTGGATGGGCGCGAGTTTTTTCGCGGAATCCGGCGCGTATTTCGCCACCGCGCCGCGGATGGCGGGCAAGGTCCAGACGAACATGCCGCTGTTCCAGAAATATCCGCCGCTTTCGACGTATTTCCGAGCGGTGGTATGATCGGGCTTTTCCTGGAAACTGGCGACCTGGAAGACGTCCTGACCGGTCTTTTCGCCGCATTCGATATATCCCAAACCGGTGTGAGGCCAGGTCGGGCGCACGCCGAACGTCAGCAGCGCGTCGGGATTCGCCTCGGCGGTGTCCATCGCCAGTTGCACCGCGCCGGTGAAGCATTCCTTCGGCCGAATGATATGATCCGCGGTGAAGACGGCCATCGTGCCGTTTTCGTCCTTCCCGGCCAGCAGTTCGGCTCCCAGGGCGATGGCGTTTAGGGTGTCGCGTCCTTCCGGTTCGCCGACGATGTTTTCCCGCGGCAGGTTGGGCAGCGCCTCGGCGACCAGATCGGCGTACTCGGCGTTGGTGACGATGTAAATCTGCTCCGGCTCGAACAGACCTTCCAGGCGTTCGACGGCGATTTCCATCAGGCTTTTCCCGCCGAGAAGCTTCAGCAGTTGCTTGGGCTTGCATTGGCGCGAGTGAGGCCAAAGTCGTTTCCCCGCGCCACCGGCCATAATTACAGCGTACCGCATGTAAGACTCCTTTCGCGGCTGATTCCCTTACTCATTTTCACGCTAAAAAAGAGTAACGCCCCGGCGGAGGAAAATCAACGGGGCAATTGAGAGGTTCGGGCAAAACGGCAAATTTCAAACCCCTCTTCGGGAAAAAACGGTATACTGCCCGATTATGAGTTCCATGCACGTGAAAATCTGCGGCCTGACGGATCCCCAACAGGCGGTGACGGTCGCACAAATGGGCGCCGACGCGATCGGGCTGAATTTCGTGCCGTCGTCGAAACGGTGCATCACGCCCGAACGAGGCGCGGAAATCGTGTCGGCTGTCGGTGATACGACGCGGACCGTCGGTTTGTTCGTGGATGCCTCCGCCGAGGAGATCAACACCGTCGCGGCGAAAACGGGAATCAGCCGCGTTCAACTGCACGGCCGGGAGTCGCCGGACATTGTCGCCGATATCCATCTGCCCTGCTGGAAGGTGTTCCATGTGGCGGACGAGCATTTCGTGGTGGAAATTCACGACTGGCTCATCTGCCTGCCGGACGGCGTGGAAATCGAGGCGGTGCTGCTGGACACCTACCGTCCCGGTCTGGCCGGCGGAACGGGCGAAACGTTCAACTGGAATCTCGTCGCCCAAATGCGCTCGGAGGGTCTCCTCGGCGACCTGCCGCCGCTGATCCTCGCCGGCGGACTGACGCCCGAAAACGTCGCCGAAGCGATCCGCGTGGTTCAGCCGGACATGGTCGACGTCGCCGGCGGAGTGGAATCCGCACCCGGCGTGAAAGATCCGCGGAAAGTCCAGGCCTTCCTGCAAGCGGCCAAACAGTCATAATGCTTCGTAATTCTAATCATGTTCAATGATTGTCATCCTGAGCGGAGCGAGTCTTCGAGCGCAGTCGAAGGACCCCACGCCTAACTACCCGTGAGGTCCTTCGACATAGCTTGCCCCCAAGGGGCTTCGCTCCGCTCAGGCCCTTGGGGCTCCTTAGGAGATGACAGTATATATTTGAAAAATGCCTGCCAAGGAAAAACAAAAAGGGTCTTTCTTGCGAATCTCCGCGGCGGCCGCGGCGGCCGGGGTGACGCGACAGACCGTGGAATATTACATCATGATCGGACTGATCGAACCGAGGCGCGATCCGAATCGCCGGGGGCGCTTCTTCGACGCCGCCCTGGTCAAACGCGTCAAGCTCATTCGCAAGCTCAACAATTCCGGTTACACCCTCCGGGATATTCGCGACATCTATTTCAAACGGAAATGATGAACGACTATGTTGTATTCCAATTCAACATCATAAGGAACGATATGATCTATTGTTCTTTATTTGAAAGTAGCCACGGGCGCAAGCCCGTGGACACCTAACCGTAATATACATTTGAGTCCCGTAGGGACGATTGAATATTTCAATCGCCCCTACGGGGCTCGGGAAAATGAAAGACTTTTTTTCCACGGGCTTGCGCCCGCGGCTACTTTCAGATTCTATTTCCCGGTTTTCCATACCACACGTCCGCAAATTCGCTAGAATACTCCCCATGGCCAAGCGGTTTATTCGCATTTCGCTGGGGGTGAAGTTTCGGTTGTTGTTCGGCCTGGCGCTGCTGGGCGTGATCGCCGCGGCGCTGGTCGTGCCTTGGTACTTCATCGAGGTGCTCTCCGAGCAAAGCCTCGAAGGACCGGCCCGCGAACTGACGCGCCTTCGCCTGAACGAGTGGAAAACCCTGCACGCCAAAGCCCCCACCAGCAAAGACGCCCAGGACGCCGGCAGCCGGATCTTCCGCCTGTATCGCCTCGGGAAGGAAACCGAAGGGCTGACCGGACCGTCGTTTCTCGCGCTGAATCCGACGGATCCGATTCAGGGACTCGATAATCCCGCCCGGAAGGCATGGAAGGTGTTCGACAAGACGCCCGACCTGGACATCACCTGGCGGAAGACGAAAAACGACCTCGGAAAGCCGGTGTATCGCTGCTTCCGGGCGGTGCGAAACACCCCCGACTGCGCGATGTGTCACAGCCCCGCCGACCCGACGAAAACCGTCAAGCCCCGCTTCTTTCCCGGACAGCTCGTGGCGATGATCGACGTGACGCTTTCCGAAGACGCCGCCGCCGGCACGCTGATGCTCTGGACGCGCCTGGCGTTCATCATCGGAGGCGTGCTGGCCGGCGTGCTGGCGATGGTGATCTTCTCCCTGATCTCCCACCGCCTGATCCTTCGCCCGGTGCGGAAACTCCGCGAACTGGCGGACAAGGTCGCCGAGGGAGACCAGTCCGTCCGCAGCACGCTTCGCACGGGCGACGAACTCGAGCGACTCGGCGAGAGCTTCAACGAAATGCTCTCGGCGATCCAGGACCAGCACAACAAACTCCGGGCCGCCAACCGCGCGCTGGACCTGAAACTCAACGAACTGGGCGAAGCCAACGTCGCCCTCTACGAAGCCAACCAGGTGAAAACCGAGTTCCTCGCGAATATCTCGCACGAACTGCGCACCCCCTTAAACAGCATCATCGGTTTCGCGGATCTGCTGTGCGAATCCGAGGAGGAGAAAATCGCCCGGTTCGGACGGAACATTTCGACGGCGGCGAAGAATCTGCTGAGTCTCATCAACGACATGCTCGACCTGGCGAAGATCGAAGCCGGCCGGGCCACCGTGCGGTTCGACAAGATTTCCGCCGCCGACACCTGCCGGACCCTCCTGGCGCTGATGCATCCCATCGCGGACAAGAAAAACATCGAACTGATCGACGAAATCGACAAGGATCTGCCTATCGTCGTGACCGACGGGGGAAAACTGCAACAGATTCTCTACAACCTGCTGAACAACGCGATCAAATTCACGCCGCCCGGCGGGAAGGTGACGCTTCAGGCGCGGCTCGTTTCCCCCAACAACGGAGACGACCCCACGGAACTGCGCCTGGCGGTCGCCGACACCGGACCGGGGATTTCCGAATCCGACCAGACGCACATATTCGAGAAGTTTTACCAGGCCGACGGGACGCTGACGCGGGAAACCGGCGGCGCGGGACTGGGACTGGCGATCTGCAAGGAACTGTCCAATCTGTTGCAGGCAAGGCTCGTTCTCGACAGCGAACCGGGCCATGGTGCGACGTTCACCCTCTATCTCCCCCTTCAGCCGGAACAGGAAGAATCACTGAAATAAAACTACTACTCTGGAACAGGGAAAATGTCTGATGATTGTCATCCTGAGCGGAGCGAGTCTTCGAGCGAAGTCGAAGGACCCTACGGGTAGCTGCGCGTGAGGTCCTTCGACTCCGCTGCGCTCCGCTCAGGATGACAGTTCAAAGTTTTTGATATGACAGACTACTACTCCGCGGAGCAGTTATCGTAGCTGCCTTCCAGGAGAATTTGGCGCATCTGGGCGGGGCTTTCGATGGATTCGGCAGTTTCGATCCAATATCGGCCCAGGAAATCCACCCCATGCGCGTCGCCGGAGTTGACGACCGGCATTCGGAACTCACCGGCCTTGACTTGCGCCAGAATCGCCTGCTCCGGAAAAACGTTGGGCGTCGAACATTCGATCGCGTCGGGATAATATCCTTTTTCGAGCATGTCGGCGGCCCCTTCCCAGCGATACGGATGGGCGAGAATGGTGGGATAATCCTTCTGACGGGCGCGGGCCAGTGCCTCGCCGGGATCGACGATATCGAGAAACTCCGGTTCCGTCGCGCCGAGAATGAGCAAGTGCCCGAACCCCCTGAAATTGTGCAGCGTCAGTTCCAGACCCGGGAAAATGCGAAGCTGAGGCCAGTGGCGTTGCAGGTTTTCCAACTCGTCCCCCGGCCAAACGGCGTCGTGTTCGGTCAGGAAGACGGCCTGGTAGTGCAACTCGACCAAACGATCGAGCATTTCCTCCGGGGAATTTTTGGCGCAACCGCTGTAACGATTCGTGTGTAAATGCAGCTCAATTTTCATAACGAATCCATCATCCTTATTTGGCAAATTGGATCGATCGGTTTCAGACGAACTACACGAGATTCTACTGTTCCTTGTCGGCAATATCCACCGTATTGGTGTAGAGGGTGGCGTTGCATGCCACCCATATCTAAAATTCCGCGTTGCGGGGGGTTCTTGGGTAGGGGATCACGTCGCGGATGTTGGCCATCCCGGTGCAGAACTGCACGCAGCGTTCCAACCCCAGGCCGAAGCCCGCGTGCGGAATGCTGCCGTGGCGGCGCAGATCGAGATACCACCAGTAGTCGTCCTTGTTCAGGCCGCACTCGTCCATGCGCGATTCGAGAACCTCAAGCCGATGCTCGCGCTGCGAACCGCCGATGATCTCGCCGATCTTCGGCACGAGCACGTCCATCGCCCGCACCGTCCGCCTGCCCCGCTCGTCGGGCTCGTTGACGTACATGTAAAACGGCTTGATGCTCGCGGGATAGTCCGTCACGATCACGGGTTTTTGGAACGTCTCCTCCGTGAGATATCGCTCGTGCTCGGTCTGCAAATCCGCGCCCCATTTCGGCGGGTAGTCCCAGTCGCGTTCGGCGGTTTCCAGCACGTCCATCGCCTCGGTATACGTCAGGCGAACGAATTCGCTCTCGTGAATATGTCGCAGCGTCTCCAGAATCGTCTTGTCGATATGCTCGTTGAAAAAATTCAGGTCTTCTTCGCCGTCGTTCAGGACGGTGGAAAAAACGTACTTCAAAAACTCCTCCGCCAGATCGGCGTCGTCGTTCAGATCCGCGAACGCCAGCTCCGGTTCGACCATCCAGAACTCGGCCAGGTGTCGCGGGGTGTTGGAATTTTCCGCCCGGAACGTCGGCCCGAAGGTGTACACGTCCCCCAGCGAGCAGCAATACGGTTCGACCGCCAGTTGCCCGGAGACCGTCAGGTACGTCCGCCGGCCGAAGAAATCTTGTGAAAAATCCACCTGCCCGTTTTCGTCGCGCGGCGGAGCGGCGGGGTCGAGCGTGGAGACGCCGAACTGCTCCCCGGCGCCTTCGCAATCGCTCGATGTGATGATCGGCGTGTGGATGTACAAAAATCCGCGCCGCTGGAAAAACTCGTGGATCGCGGCGCAGATGCGGTTCCGCACCCGCGCGACGGCCCCGAAGGTGTTCGTCCGCGTCCGCAGGTGCGCCTGGGTTCGCAGGAACTCGAACGTGTGCCGTTTGGCCTGGACGGGATACGTCTCGGCGTCCACCTCGCCCAGAACGCGAATTTCCTTCGCCTGCATTTCGACGGCTTGGCCTTTGCCTTCGCTGGCGACGAGTTCGCCGGTCGCGACAATCGAACACCCGGCCGACAGGTGCAGAATCTCCCGCTCGTAATTCGCCAGCGTCCGGTCGGCGACGATTTGCAGCAGCGCGAAACACGAACCGTCGTTGAGGCTGAGAAAGGAAAATCCCCCTTTCGAGTGCCGCGCCGTCCGCACCCATCCGGCGACGGTGACGGTTTGACCGATCCGATCCGCGTCCAACGCTTTTTTAATGGGCGTCCTGTCCATGGTAAGCATCCTTGCCGTTTCGCGATAAGACTTCTTTTCATTGCAACATCACGCGCGTATAGGCATAATACCGCGATGTCGTCTGATTCGCCAACGTCAAGACCCGCCGAGAAGGGAAGTTTTTTTCGCGTGCTCCTCGCGGCGGAGGTGGCTGTTCTCCTGGGTCTGCTGGGAGTCTGGGGATATCGCACCATGACGCGAAGCCTCGCCGACGAGTCGAAAGCGGACTCATCCGGCGTGACGAAACCCGCCGACCAAACCGCCGGCCCTCCTTCCCGCCGTGCGCCCAGGCGACAACCCCGTATAAAAAGAACGACCCCAAGAACACTCCCCGCGACCACCGGGACGTCGCGCACCGCTCCAACGGAACGAGTCGCCATGCTGAATCAGAACCGCCCGCTTCCGGAACTTCGCGCGCCGCTGATTCTCGTCGAAAAATCCAAACAGCGCCTGACGGTGTACGACAATAACAAGGCGGTGAAGCAATATCCCGCCTCGACCGGGCGAAATCCGGGCGACAAACGGCGCGAAGGCGATTTCCGCACGCCGGAGGGGGAATTCTACGTCTGCGTGAAAAACGAAAAGTCGAAATACACCCGCGCGCTGGGCCTGAGCTACCCCAGCCTGGACGACGCCCAACGCGGCCTACGGGACGGACTCATCACGCGGCAGGATTATGACCGCATCGTCCAGGCGATTCGCCACCGTCGTCAGCCGCCCTGGAAAACCCCTTTAGGCGGCGAGATCATGATCCACGGCGACCGTCGCGGCGGACGCACCACGCAAGGCTGCATCGCGCTGGAAGACCGCGACATTCTCGAACTGTTCCCCCGGATTCCCCTCGGCACGCGCGTGATGATCCAGCCATGACTTCGTCAAAATTCATCGGTGAGTCGATTGAAATTCTCCACGACAAACCGCCGAGTCTGTCGAAAAAGCCGACTTGTCCCGACGGTTTCCGCTGGCGCGACGAAACGTTTCGCGTCGTCGAAATCCTCCGCCAATGGCGGGACTATGAACGTCGCGGGCGGATGGGGCGCAACATGCGTCCCGGAAACGCCTCGAAGGCGAGGATTCGGGGAAGCTGGGGAGTCGGCCGATTCTATTTCCGCGTTCGAACGGAATCAGGGAGAATCTTCGATCTTTACTACGACCGCGCCCCCAAAAACGCGACAGAACGAACCGGCGCGTGGTTCCTGTACCAGGAATTGGACGCCGAGAAATAATCCCGTTTGCCTATTGCATGGCGCGGGGGGAATCTCCTTTGGGAATATATGAACAATCCGGATTCCGGCGGTTGATCGTTCCGGGAACGATGGTACATTGCGCGTGCAATGTCCGGGGGCGGTCTCCGGTCCAAAATGGCAGGCCGCCAAAATCCTATTTCCTGTCAGTCCTTCCTGAAACCAATCAAGAATCAGGTTGATACCAGCGCCAGGGAGGAGCGGTTTCACTGAATCCGGCACTGTGAATTTGCGGTTGATCCGTTTTAATAAACCAGTGAACCAGGCGAAGGGTTAATTCCTGTTGTATATGGCTGTAGGCGGGATTTTGATACAAGTTATTCAGCTCCAGTGGATCATTCACCAAATCGTACAACTGTCCCCACGTACGTTTTTCCTTATTGCAGATTGACAGTTTATGGGTTTTGGTCCGCACGGTTTTGATAAAGGGAGTTTCAAAGAAAACGGCCTCTTTTCCATCCCATGGCCGTCCACAGCGTTCCCGGCTACCGTGAATCACATCCGCCAAACTGTCTCCCTGAACTGTTTTTGGCTTGTCCAGGTTCAACAAATCCAGGATTGTCGGCATGGTATCAATCATTTCGGTCATTTCATGGATTTGCTCCCGTCCGGTTTTCCCTTTCCAGTACCAGATGGACGGGATTCTGTAAAGGACGTCAAACGTGGAAATATTTTTACCAAACTGGCCGTATTCCCCGCAGAAATCCCCGTGATCCGCCGTGAAGATGACAATGGTATCTTCCAGCTCATCCTTGTCTTCCAGAGAATTCAAGATACGGCCGACCTGATCATCCACCATCGAAATCATGGAGAAATAGTTCGCCATGGCTTCGCGCAACCTGGCTTCTCCCGTGTTAAATACGTTCCAGGTGTTTTCGCAACCCGGACGGCGGGTATCCGGTTTTGTATACCATCTCTCGGAATAGGACGGTAATTCTATATCCTTTGGATTATAGGGAAACGGATTGTCCACCGGCACAGATGTGGGGGCGTGTGGGCGCTGAAACGTTGCCCATAGAAAGAAGGGTTTCTCATTATCCCTGTTCTCAAGAAAGCGCAGACATTCATCACCGGTCCAGGCTTCGTTTGTATCGGCATAGATTAAATCACTGACATAGGAATCATAGGCTTTGAATGACTGATCCGGTTCCTTTGTGCTGACCAATCCTTTTTCCCGCAGGTAGTTTTTGTAATCATTTTCCTCGCCTTCGGCCATGCCGGCGCAAATACGATAATAGTCGAATCCCAGCACATCACTCGGACCGGCATGGGTTTTGCCGACGGCCGCCGTCTGGTAGCCTTGTTCTTTAAGAATATTCGGTAAGGTAATGAAACGGGAAATATCCACAACCTTGGAGTTTTCCTGAACGCCGTGTGTGTGTAAATACTGTCCGGTATACATGGATAAACGCGACGGCATACAGATCGCTGACTGCGCGTAACAACGCTGAAAATCAACACCATTCTCCGCTAAGCGATCAATATTCGGAGTTTTCACCATCGGGTGACCATGACAACTCAAACATTCATAGCGATGTTGATCCGTCATGATTAATAATACGTTAGGTTTCTTTTGCATAATTCAGCCTCTTATTTTGTCTTTCCAATTATAAAAAACGCACAACCTGGCAGCCTGTCCCGCATTATTTTTTAGCGATTCATGACTACGGTATTACCCTCAAACAGGATTGATGCATAACTTTCGTAGATACGGTCTGCGGTTCGCTTATGCAAAACCTGATGGATAGCTCGTTGAAGCATCTTCTCCAACGGCTGTAACGCGGAGGTGATTCTCAAGGAGCCGGTTACGCCATGTAACGCTCCGTCAAAACTACAGAAAGAGAGTTGCTCCGGAATCTTTACTCCTTTTCTGAGTAAATCAATCATCAGGTAGATTGCAATATGATCATTTTGACACAGCACCGCCGTGGTTCGCGGTAGAAGGGCGATTAAACGCCCGCTGATTTTTTCAATTATTTTATCCCGCGCATCATCTTCCCGACGCAAAAACCGGCCTGTGGAAATGATTTGTTTCTCCTGCAATTGGATTCTTCGTTTCGTATGGGCTTGTTCAAATCCGTGAAAGCGACTGTAATCCGCCTTGTTGCTTTTCCCGATGTAGGCAATGTTCCGGTGCCCCTGCCTGAACAAATAATCCGTGATCTCAAATGTTCCTTTTGCATAATCCGTCGTAATCACGTTGGTATACCCCTTTAACTCCGGAGCAGGACCAAATACAAAAAAACGATGGCCGTTGGACTTGATTAATTTCCTGGTCCGATTCGATGAAAAACCGGTGGAAAAAACGTAGCCGTCAGGATTCTCGAGAAGTGTTCTTATTTGACGGCTTTCCTCTTCGGGAGTATGACCCGTCACCAGAATTTTTGCTTCAAAATGGTATTGCACAGCCAGCTGATTCAACATATTCGCGAATCTCGCGTAATGCGGACTGTTCAGATCACGTATCAAGGCATAAATGCATGGGGAATCCTTCCGTTCTTCGTTTGCTTTCGCCACAAACGTTCCCATTCCCGCACGAGTTTCCAGAACACCTTCTCTGACCAGTTCCGAAATAGCTTTACCGAGCGTCGCCTTGGTCACATGAAACTCTTTTGCCGATGCCGGCTGGGACGGAAGTTTTTCCCCCGCCGGATAAACCCCGCTGTGAATCCGGGTAAGGATTCGATGTTTTACCTGGGCAAACTTCGGGAGTGATTTGTAGAACGCCTCTGTCATATATTTCGACTCGATACAATTTATCAATATAACCTAGTATCCTAGGATAATACCAATTTATATTTTTATCCAGTAGAAAAATATTAATTTCTACGGGAATTTTATCCCCCCCCAAAGCCAACCCGTCGCCAGGCGGTAACAGGGCGTAGGCGGCTGCGCAGGCACGACGATACGGCGGTATCGAGGGTCTCGCCGGGAAGAAGAAAGCCGTTCGAGATTCATTTTAGGTGTTGTTCCGCCGCGACGACCCCGGGGAACAATGAGGTCGGCGCCACCCGCGGCAATTCTATTTCGTACGTAACCCGCGCGATGACGCTCGGTCCAATACAGTCATTGTATTGACGGGGAAGCCGGGGAGTCGGCCGATTCTATTTCCGCGTCCGCACGGAATCAGGGAGAATCTTCGATCTCTACTACGACCGCGCCCCCAAAAACGCGTCGGAACGAACCGGCGCGTGGTTCCTGTACCAGGAATTGGACGCCAACTCCTCGTCCCGAAGGGACGGCAGCGTTTAGCCGGGGCGTGAGCGCAGCGAACCCCCGGAAAACGACGCATTTAACCAAGTCCCAACGGGACGACAGCGATGTTGGATTTTCGCCCAATGTAAGGATATCTCCGACTTCGCCGCCGTCCCGTTGGGACTTGTTTGATTAAACCGTTTTCCGGGGGTTCGCTGCGCTCACGACCCGGCTAAACGCTTACGACCCCTTCGGGGTCAAGAAAACCTTGGAAGCACAACGCGGTATGACAGTTCACTTGGGATTCTTTTAGGAGACTCCCGCCTCGCAGATACTTCGGAATATTGATAGTAGCCCCGGGCGCGAGTCCGGGGTTACCAACGCCGAAAGACTCCAGAGTCCCGGAGGGACGATTGAACGTTTCAATCGCCCCTATGGGGCTCTGAAAGAATAAGCCATTCTTTTCCACGGGCTTGCGCCCGTGGCTACTTACAAAGAACACAATCGTTCCCCGCGAATGGGACATGAACCATAAATCAATCACTCTTCCACGACGCTTTTGAGCGTATCGAGAAATTCCGCCGGCTGGGTGGGGGTCAGCAGGATCGGTCTGCGATTTTTCAGGCGGAGGTACACCAGTCCGTCGTTTCGCGTGACGTAGGCGTCCATGTTCCCCATGTATTCGGAGGTGAACCATCCGAAGCATCCCAGAACGCCCCGCAGGCCGAACCGGCGGGTCAGCGAACCGAGTTCCGTTCCGGTCACCAGTCGCATCTCCGCGAAGGCGCCCTTGGGGAGTTTTCGGGAACGTCCCGGCCAATCGATCCGCATCCCTTCGGAGGAGATCGTGAAACTTCTCGGGCGGGAATACACGCGAATGAGCATCACGCCGATCACCCCCACGAGAAAAACAATCACAGCCGGCGCGATCAACCAGCCCGAAGCCGATTTGTGCAGCCAGACGCCCAGGAGAATCAACCCCACCGACACCATGCCCACGAGCGCGAGAATCAGAATCGTGGACAGCTTCATCGCCAGGTCCATGGGCGCAATAAAGAACGTCGTCTCGTCCCCGGTGAAAACAGCCTGTTCCGGAGCCGGCGACGCGGAATCGTTCGCGTTGTCCGGCCTATCGGGCATTGGGGGGATTATACCCCTCTCGTCGGTCCAATGCGCCCTATTTTCGCACGGTGACGGATTGGCTGGCGTATCCGACGTTTCCGAACACGTCCGTCGCGCGAACGGTGATCTGGTGCGAACCTTCCTTCAGTTTGGGCGCTTCGGCGCGGAACGTCTCGTGCGGGGAATCGCAGATCCCGTCGCCGGGCAAAAACGTCTGCCACTTCGCGGCGCTGTCCACGGAATATTGCAGGGAGGTGATGCGACTCAGCGCGTCGGTCACCGAACCGTGCAAAAGAACCTCCCCGTCGGCCAGGACGATGTTGAACTTGTCGAACCGCGGGGGCGTGTTGTCCACGATCACCGGTTCGCTGATGCGCGTCCCCCGCATCGCGTCGGAAACGGTGTTCGAGGGTTTGTCGTCGGCGATCACGCGGAGACGATATTTCCCGTCCTCGACGGTGAGAGTGTCCCAGAAATACCCGGGTTCCTTGAGGTGTTTCGCCGCCTCGATCCACACCTTTGATCCGTCCTTTTGGAACTGAATCTTGTACTCCAGTTTATCATTGTTGGGATCGGAGGCCTGGATCGTCACCAGGCGATACAGCAACGTGGGCGCTTTGGGCGCGGGCGGTTTGGGTCGATCCGTCGCCTGGACGCTGACGGCTGAGACCACCGGCGCGAGATTCGCCACCTGGTAAATCGTTTCGACGCCCTCGAGAGTCGGCTCGTTCCCGTCACGGGCCGTGAGGGTCACGCGATATTGCAGGAACCGCGCGGCCGGGGAACCGATGGACGTGAAATCCTCCTGGAGGGGCGTTTCCTTCGTCCACGGGCTCCAGGTGGCGTCGGCGGCGGGGGTGAGATTCCCGCTGCGCGTCGCGACGGTGACGCGCGACCCGTCCGGCGCGGCGCCGGTGAGTTTCAGCGTGCCCCACTGGGCGATCTGTTTCGCGTCCAGCGGCTGGCTGATCAGCGTGCCTTCGGCGGCGGGTTTCGCGCTGATGCGCCCGACGGAACCGGCGTTGCTCGTGGCGAACAGCAGCGCGTCTTTTTCGGCGGGGATCAGCGCCGTCACCTGCTTCGCGTCGGTGTCGATCACCTCGCCGTGCAACGCGCCGTCGAGCGTGACGAAATACACGCGCCCCTCGTCGCCGGCGGCGAGGTAGAGTCTCTCGCCCCGTCGAACCATCGCCTGGATCGTACCGGGGCGTCGGAAAATCGCGTGCACCATCCCCGAAGCGTTCACGTAATAGACCGCGTTGCCCTTTCCGGACGGCGTGGGGGGAGTGGCGGTTCGCTTCGGAAGGGCGGGCGCCTGTGCGGGTTGACTCGACGTAGGATCCGCGGCCGCCAGTCGCGGGGCGTGTTCCACGCGCACGTTCTCGGCGGGAATTTCCCGCACCTGCCCGGTCGTCAAGTCCTGGATCATCACCACGCGCCGCCCGCCGAGTTCGATCACGGGCAGTTTCTGCCCCGCCGGCAAGGTGATCGTCACGCTACCGTCGGGAGCATGGGTCGCCTGGGCCTGAATGTCCCGCCCGGACGGGGGATCGATTGGAGGGGATTGGGCGAAGACGGGTTTTCCCATCGCGTCATTTGGGTCGGAAGGTTTGTCCGGCTTGGTTTTTGGCTCCTCCGCCGGCGGGATGGACGGCACGGGGGTGATTTTGGGTTTAGTCGTTTCGCCGGACTGATCGGGTCGCCCGTTCTTCGCGCCGCTGCCGGGCTGAGACAGGGCGGCGGCTTTTTCGGTGTCGCTGGTGGCGGCGTGGCATCCGCCCTCGCCGTCGGTCAGCAGGACGGAAATTTCCTTTTCCTCGGCGTCCAGAATCACGCGGGACGCTTTGGTCTTCGGGTCGATTTCAAACACCAGCCCGTTCTCGTCCGTTCCGACCAGGAGCTTCCCGTCACCGCGGATGGCCAGGCAAAGCAGGTGTTTCGCCAGCGAAGCGTCGGCCTGGAAGAGCATTTCGCTTTTCCCTGCCGCGTCCAGGCGCCAGAGCTTCGCTTCCGGACCGGTCGCCAGATAGAGCGAATCGTTGGGTCCGGGCGCGACGGCCCAGATGTAGTTCACGCTCGGATCGTCGAAAAGTTTCTTGACGGTCTTGTCCTCCGCGATAGCGTACAAGCCGGCCTGCTCCCCGCCGCCGGCGGCGAGCAGCGTTCCGTCTCGCGGATACAGGCACGTCACGATCGTCGAGGGAAGCTTCGCGTGGGAGGCCGCCTTTCCGTCGGCAACCCGGAAGATTTCCCCGTCGACGCCGGACGCGGCGTAGATCGCGTCGTTCATCACCGCCACCGCCGAAACGACCGGCGGCGCCTCGTCGGCAGGCAGGAGAATCTCGATCGCGCGGGAGAGCGTCACGTCGCCGTGCGAATCGACCACGGTGTTCTTCCGCTGGGCTTTCGTGAAATCCTGTTCCGAATCCTGCCGCCAGACGCCGGGCGTGACCCCCATCGCCGCGACGCCTCCCAGCGCCATCACCCATCCCAGAATCATCCAGTGATGCTTCACAGCCGTCGTCCTTTCGCGTTGCATTTTCCAAATATAGCACCCACAAGCGATAAGAATCGCTTGAAGGCGCCACGATTTAGAATCGCTTGAAGGTGCCACTGTTATTTCTCTCGAAGTATCGTTTCGTTGGTTTCCCGTCGCACGGCGATGGTCGTTTTCGCCTGGCCTTCCAGAATGTAATCCATATTGACGTCCCGCAGGAGGGAAGTCTGGAAACTTCGCACGTCGGGCAGTTTCGCCTGTTGGAGCGTGCGGGCCTTACCACCGGGGAAGGCGGGCAGCTTTTGCGTTCCCACCGCCAGACCGCCTCGATGGATCGGGATGTGCAGATACATCCGATCCCCCCGCGGCTGCACGATCCGGTTCAGCGCCTCCAGCAGTTCCGGAACCGTGCGCGGCGCGAAATCCTGCGGGTGTTCGCGGCGTTGAAGGGTTTCGGCGAAGCGAACGTCGCCGACGGTCAGCGGATAGTCGCCGTCGGGCAAATCCTCGGGCAGTTTCAGCGAGATGGGCACGCGGAGACGTTTTTGACGATACGGTTCGATCAGCACCGTGCCCGTGACTTTTTGCCCGGGTCGATAGACGGCCCCGTTGAGCTTCACGTCGAGGAGTTTCGCCCGCAGGGAACCCTTGTAGATCGCCATGCTCACTTCGACGCGTCGCATCTTCGGCGCCGGTCCGAAGGGATTGTTCATCATCGCGAAGATCGGGCGGGCGGTGTCGGAGATCACGGCGAAACCCTGCTCGTCGGTGGCGACGTTCACGGCGTGATATTCACCCGCGTCGCCGAAATCGATCCGCACCTCGTAGCGGATGTAATGCTCGATGGGCGGCGATCGCAGCGCGTAGGCCGACACGTCCACCATCGCCGCCGCCAGACGCGGGGTGTAGTAGCGCTGCCGGGCCAGGTTGTAGTGGAAGGTCTGCTTTCGACCGTCCTCCACCTGGTGGATCGCGACGGTCATGGGGATCATGTCCACCTTCGGGCCGATGCGCCCCGCGACGGCGACCTCCTCGTCGCGCGTCAGCGCCCCGACGTTGCGGATCGCCGAACCGAGTTTGAAACTCGACCGAAGCGTGCGGATCACCTGGTGGATGTAGGCCGTGCCCATCGGAAGACGGATATTGCCCGCGCCGAACATGCTGTGCCCGAACGCCAGCACCGTATCGTCCAGCACGTCGGTGACCGTACCCACGCCGGTCCAGTCCTGATCGCCCGTGACCAGCGCGATCGAGACCGCCGACCCCGGCTGGAGCTTCACCGCATCCAGTTGCTTCGCGTCCAGGCCGCCGAACCCCACCTCGCCCGGGAGGGCCCCGGCGGCGATGGGACGCAATCCCACGGGTTCCATCTGCCGAGACAGGCGTTCGAGAATGTCCGCGTCGCAGCCGGATACGCAGATCGGCACCGCGAGCGGCCGAAGCTGCCCGCCGCCCGTCGCGGGATGAATCGGCGGGGACAACTCGTCAAACGTTCCCTTGCCCGGCTGTAAGGCGATATTCAAAAACGCCCTGGGCGACATTCGCCCCACCGGCTGGGAATCCCACGCCGGGGGAGTGGGTACGGAATCTTCACGGGAAGAATCGATTTTTTTCGCGGGCCGGGTCGTCGGCTGGGTCGTGGTTTTGGGTTGACTCGTAGGCGAAGTCGTCGGCTGACTTGTGGCGGGTTTCGATTCCTCCGGAAGCACGCCGGGCATCGCCAGCATCTGCGTGATCGGCTGCAAGCCGCATTGCGGTTCCGTCGAAAGCGACCACCCGAAGGCGACCGCGCCGACGAGCTTGTCCTTCCCGTCGCGCGGATCCTTCACGTACACCGGCGAACCGCTCATCCCCTCCACGACGCGACTTTTCTCCAGCCCCCGGCCCGAGAGCTTCGCCAAAATCACGTCCCGCTGGGGCATGTAGGGAAATCCGCGAACGATGGAAATGATTTCGACGTCGAACTTCTCGATTTTCGTCCCCGAAAAAACGCTCAGGCCGTAGCCTCTCATCCCCCGTTGCAGGTGGCGATGGTGGAGATATTTATCGGATTGCTCGACAAACGCTTCGGCCCGCGCCATCGCGGCGTCCGTCGGCGCGTCGGCTGCGCGGGTCCATCCGCAGACACCACACGTTATCACAGCCGCCATGCTGAACGTGATCCATCGCATCCATACATCTCCGATCCTTCAGGGCAATCATCCTACCCGCCGACAAAAGGTATCTCAAGCACAATCCCCCGGGGAAACAAGGATGTGTGCGAGGATAAATCATGGCGGCCTCAGGCGGCGGCTTTTTCTTGTGTCCAGTAGGTTCGCCACAGGCCGCTGTGATAGATG